>NZ_JBRAIN010000060.1:0-11980 GCF_052743955.1 Thermodesulfitimonas sp. | reverse complement strand
CGGTTTCGTCCGGATAAATTTCTGCTTGGCCATGAATCTTCTTCCTCCTTAACTTGCATAGCAGTACTTTTGCACTATTTTTTCCATCAGGTTCCGGGGTACCTCGGCATAATGGTCAAACTGCATCGTGTAAGTACCCCGGCCCTGCGTGAGTGACCGGAGATCCGTAGCGTAGCCGAACATTTCCGATAAGGGCACCAGCGCCCGGATGATCCGGTTATTGCCCCTCACCTCTATATCTTCGATCTGCGCCCGCCGGGCGTTCAGATTGTCGATGACGTCCCCAGTATACCCTTCCTGAGTGATAACCTCAATCTTCATGATCGGCTCCAGGATAACCGGTTCCGCCCGCTTGGCCGCTTCCCGGAAGGCAAGCGAACCGGCAATCTTAAAGGCCATCTCCGAGGAATCAACCTCGTGGTAGGAGCCGTCAACCAGTGTTACACCAACATCGATAACCGGGTAGCCGGCCAGGACGCCGTTTTCCATCGCCTCGCGCACACCCGCTTCAATTGCCGGCACAAACTCCTTGGGAACGACGCCGCCCACAATCTTATTTTCGAAGAGGAAGCCCTCCCCGGGTTTACGCGGCGCGATCTCGAGAACCACGTGCCCGTACTGGCCCCGGCCGCCCGTCTGGCGGATAAACCTGCCTTCCGCCCGCGCAGGCTTGGTAATCGTCTCGCGGTACGCCACCTGAGGCTTGCCGACCTTAGCGCTAACATTGAATTCCCTGAGCAGCCGGTCGATAATCACTTCAAGGTGCAACTCCCCCATCCCCGAAACGATGGTCTGCCCGGTCTCCGCATCGACGTGGACCCGGAAGGTCGGGTCCTCCTCCGATAACCGGGCAAGAGCCTGCCCCATCTTATCTTGGTCGGCCTTGGTTCCCGGCTCAATAGCCACCGAGATAACCGGCTCCGGAAAGTCCATCGCCTCGAGAATGATGGGGTGCGCCTCGTCGCAAAGGGTATCTCCGGTCGTCGTGAATTTCAACCCCACTGCCGCCACGATATCGCCGGCGTAAACCTCTTTAATTTCCGTCCGGTGATTGGCGTGCATCTGCAGGAGCCGGCCGATCCGTTCCCGTCTCTGCTTGGTGGCATTATAAATGTAAGAACCGGACTTCAGAGTCCCTGAATAGACACGGAAAAAGGTTAACTTTCCCACGTAGGGATCGGTCATGATCTTAAAGGCCAAGGCCGCAAAAGGCACATCGTCCCGCGCCAAGCGCTCTTCCTCCAGGCCCGTTTCCGGGTTCGTGCCCCTTACTGCCGCGATGTCGGTCGGCGCCGGCAAAAAATCGATAATGGCGTCAAGCAACGGTTGCACACCTTTATTGCGGTAAGAGGAACCACAAAGAACGGGAATAGCCTTCACCGCTATGGTCGCTTTCCGCAAAGCCCGCTTGATCTCTTCAATAGTAAGGGGCTCATTCTCCAGGTATTTTAACATCAGTTCCTCATCCGCTTCCGCCACCGCCTCAAGCAGCTTCTCGCGGTATTCGGCCACGAGCTCTCTCATATTGGCAGGGATAGCCGTTTCTTTGCTTACCGTTCCCAAGTCGTCCAGGTAAATGATCGCCTTTTCCTGAATCAGGTCGATTACCCCGCAGAAGCTATCCTCTGCACCAATCGGAAGTTGGATTGGTACCGGGTTCGCCCCGAGCCGTTCTTTAGTCATTGCCACCGCCCGGAAAAAGTCAGCGCCGGTACGGTCCATTTTGTTGACGTAAGCAATGCGTGGCACGCCGTACTTATCCGCTTGCCGCCAGACAGTCTCGCTTTGCGGCTCCACACCTCCCACAGAGCAAAATACCGCTACTGCCCCATCGAGAACGCGTAACGAACGTTCTACCTCAATCGTAAAATCCACGTGTCCTGGTGTGTCGATGATGTTAATCCGGTGGTTGCGCCAGTAGCAGGTGGTAGCCGCTGAGGTGATGGTGATGCCCCGCTCCTGCTCCTGCACCATCCAGTCCATCGTCGCGGCCCCATCATCGACCTCACCAATCCGGTGAATCTTACCAGTGTAAAAAAGGATGCGTTCGGTAGTCGTCGTCTTCCCGGCATCGATGTGGGCCATAATCCCTATGTTTCTTGTTCTTTCGAGCGGAAACTCACGCGCCATACCCCAGCACCTCCTTTCTACCAGCGATAATGGGCAAACGCCTTGTTGGCCTCCGCCATCCGGTGGGTATCTTCCTTCTTTTTAACGGCCCCGCCCGTGCCGTTCGCCGCGTCCATAATCTCTGCCGCTAGCTTCTCCCGCATCGACTTACCCTGGCGCTGGCGCGCAAAGTTAGTAATCCAGCGGATGGCAAGGGTCTGCCGCCTTGCCGGCCGCACCTCTACCGGAACCTGATAGTTAGCGCCGCCGACACGCCGCGCCTTAACCTCCAGAACCGGCATCACGTTCTTCATCGCCTCTTCGAAGACCTCAAGCGGGTCACGCCCGGTTTTTTCCTTGATAATATCAAAGGCCCCGTAGCAGATACTCTCAGCGATACTCTTCTTGCCGTGGAGCATAACCTGGTTGATAAGTTTTGTCACCAGCCGGCTCTGGTATACCGGATCCGGTAGAACCTCGCGCTGGGGAACCGGTCCTCTACGCGGCACATACTTCCCCCCTTTCACCTACTTCTTGGGCCGCTTGGCCCCGTACTTGGAGCGGCCCCGGTTGCGGTTCTGAACACCCGCCGCATCCAACGCTCCTCTGATAATGTGATAGCGCACGCCCGGAAGGTCCTTGACCCGGCCGCCGCGCACCAGAACCACCGAGTGTTCCTGCAGGTTATGGCCGATGCCCGGAATGTAAGCGGTAACCTCCATCCCGTTCGTTAAACGGACACGCGCCACCTTCCTGAGAGCCGAGTTCGGCTTCTTCGGCGTGGTCGTGTAAACCCTGGTGCAAACCCCGCGCTTCTGCGGACAGCCGCGCAGGGCCGGTGCCGACGATTTCTTACACACCGACTGTCTTCCGTGACGCACAAGCTGGCTAATCGTTGGCAATAAAACATACCTCCTTTCGCGAATCGCTACGAAAACGACTGAAGATCAAAGCCGGTTCCATTCCCCGGCTCTAACCACCGCAAACCAACCGTCCGGTAACCCTCCCCCTAAAACTTAGCCCCCTGCGAACGCAGGGGGCAAGCTTTTAGTCTTCGATAACCGCAGCTGACGCGCAGTTTACGCTTATGCCGCAGGCTTTACCTAACTCCCGCATCGAGGGCACCTCCTCCAACGGGGTACCCCGGGCACGGCACGCCCGGATAATCGGTTCGGTAATGCGCCGGTCGGCATTCTTCGCCACGTATACAACCTTCGCTTGCCCCCGCTCAATACTTTTCAGGGTCTCCTTCGACCCGACAGCCTTCTTGCGGGCAGAGATCAGACGCTCGTAGGGCATGAGGTTTAACCCCTCCAAGCACCCACAGACTTTTTTAGTGTAGCATTATTCTCCCTGAGTGTCAACAAGAATCATATCCCAAAACTCAGGCCAGATCAACCTTCTATAGAAGACCGCTCTTCTTTACCACCACCTTGATCGTCATAAAAAATTTTAAGGTTACGGTGACGCGTAAGCCCTGTGCCGGCCGGAATGAGCTTGCCGATAATCACGTTCTCTTTGAGGCCAATGAGCGGGTCCTGCTTCCCCTTGATCGCCGCGTCGGTCAAAACCCGGGTAGTTTCCTGGAACGAGGCCGCTGACAGGAAAGAGTCGGTAGCCAACGAAGCCTTCGTAATGCCGAGCACGACCGGCCGGACAACCGCAGGCTGCCCGCCTTTTTCGAGCACGCGCTTATTTTCTTCCTCGTATTCGTAAATATCGACCAGGCCACCGGGTAGCAGATCCGTATCCCCGGCATCCTCAACCTTCACCTTTCGGAACATTTGCCGGATCACAATTTCGATGTGCCGGTCGTTAATCTCGACGCCCTGGAGGCGGTAAACCCGCTGCACCTCTTTAAGCAGGTAGAGCTGCGCCGCCTTGACCCCCTTAATCTTCAGTAGGTCGTGGGGGTTGACCGGACCCTCGGTCAATTCATCGCCCGCAGTCACCTTATCGCCGTCCTGAACCCGCAGCCGGGCGCCGTAAGGTACCGGATAGACAAATTGCTCCCCTTCCGGCGTAACCAATTCGATCTCCCGGCGGCCCTTGGTTTCCCGCACCGAAACTATGCCGTCCGCTTCGGCGATGATCGCCTGGCCCTTGGGCCGCCGCGCTTCAAAGAGTTCCTCAACCCGCGGGAGACCCTGAGTAATGTCTTCGCCAGCTACCCCACCGGTATGGAAGGTGCGCATCGTCAACTGGGTTCCCGGCTCGCCGATCGATTGTGCCGCGATAATACCCACCGCTTCACCGATGTCGACAAGGTAACCAGTCGTCAGGTTTCGCCCGTAGCAGCGGGAGCAAACACCGCAGGAAGTTCTGCAGGTTAAAACCGAGCGGATTTTCACCTTCTTGATGCCCGCAGCTTCAATGCGCTCAACCGCTTCTTCATCGATTTCCTCGCCCTTAAAAACGATAACTTCCCCCGTATTTGGGTCTACAATGTCCGCCGCCGCAATGCGCCCGAGAGCACGTTCGCGCAGCCTTTCGATGACTTCGTCGCCATCGCGGAAATCCTCGACCTCGATATAATCCGTCGTCCCGCAATCTTCTTCGCGCACGATTACGTCCTGGGCCACATCGACGAGGCGGCGGGTCAGGTACCCAGAGTCGGCCGTCCGCAAAGCAGTATCTGCAAGCCCCTTCCGGGCGCCGTGCGTCGAGATGAAGTACTCCAGCACCGTAAGCCCCTCTCTGAAGTTCGCCCGGATGGGAAGGTCGATGATCCGCCCGGACGGGTCGGCCATCAGGCCCCGCATCCCGGCAAGCTGCCTGATCTGCTGGATATTACCGCGCGCACCAGAAATAGCCATCATGTATACCGGGTTGAACCGGTCAAGCTTTTCGAGAAGCAGGTTTTTGATCCTCTCCGTCGCCTGGTTCCAGATTTCAATAACCTTCCGGTAACGCTCCTCCTTGGTGATCAGGCCCCGACGGTACTGCTGCTCAACCTCTTCGACCGCCCTGTCGGCTTCGGCAAGGATTGCCGGTTTCTCCTCGGGAATGACCAGGTCTTCGCTCCCGATAGTAAGCCCCGCGCGGGTACAAAAAGCAAAGCCAAGCTCTTTAATGCTATCCAAAAGCGTGGCCGTCTTCGCATAACCAAGCTTCCGGTAGCAAACGTCAATAATCTTACTCAGCAGCTTCTTGTCCACAACGCTGGAGAGAATCTTCTCGCCGAGAGGGGTCAGCCGCCCCTCACCGTTTTCCCCTACCGTCTCGGTCAGCTTTGACGGAATGGTGCGGTAGAAAATGAGTCGCCCCGCCGTTGTCTTAAACAGACGTGACCCGTCGGCCGCCACAAGCCCGGGAAGCCGCACCCGGACCAGAGCGTGCAGCGGCAGTACCCCGCTCTCGTAGGCCCGCGCTACTTCGTCAGGATCACAGAAAGTTTTATGTTCGTAAGCCGGATCTTCCTTCGCCAGCGTCATATAATAGATACCGAGGACCATGTCCTGCGTCGGAATCGTCACCGGCTGCCCGTCCTTCGGGCTCAAGATGTTACCGGTCGAAAGCATAAGGAGACGGGCCTCGGCCTGGGCCTCTGCGGAAAGCGGTACGTGAACCGCCATCTGGTCGCCGTCAAAGTCCGCGTTATACGCGGGACAGACCATCGGGTGAATCTGAATAGCCCGGCCTTCGACTAAAACCGGCTCAAAGGCCTGGATACTGAGGCGGTGCAGCGTCGGCGCCCGGTTGAGCAAAACCGGGTGGTCCTTAACCACCTCCTCGAGAACGTCCCATACTTCTGGCTTCATCCGCTCTACCATGCGCTTGGCGCTCTTAATGTTATGGGCGTGCCCGCCTTGAACCAGCTTTTTCATCACGAAGGGCTTGAAGAGCTCCAGCGCCATCTCGCGGGGAAGGCCACACTGGTGGAGCTTAAGCCTCGGCCCCACCACAATGACAGAACGGCCGGAGTAGTCAACGCGCTTACCTAAAAGATTCTGCCGGAAACGGCCCTGCTTCCCCTTAAGCATGTCGCCAAGGGACTTGAGGGGCCGGTTACCGGGACCGGTAACCGGCCTCCCCCGCCTCCCGTTATCGATCAGGGCGTCAACCGCCTCCTGGAGCATCCGCTTCTCGTTACACACGATGATGTCCGGCGCCCCAAGCTCCAGAAGCCTTCTGAGCCGGTTGTTGCGGTTAATGACCCGGCGGTAGAGGTCATTCAAATCCGACGTTGCGAAACGGCCGCCGTCGAGCTGCACCATCGGCCGGAGCTCTGGTGGGATTACAGGAAGAACCTCGAGGATCATCCATTCGGGCCGGTTCCCCGATTTTCTAAAGGCCTCAACCACTTCGAGGCGGCGGATCGCCCGCACGCGGCGCTGACCGGTGCTCTCACGAATCTCGCGGCGAAGCTCGGTAGCAAGTGCGTCGAGGTCTATTTCCTGCAAGAGTTCCTTGATGGTCGCCGCACCCATGCCCGCCTTAAAGGCGTCCCCGTACTTTTCGCGGTACTCCCGGTACTCGCTGTCCGTCAAGAGCTGCTTCTTAACCAGGGGCGTGTCCCCCGGATCAGTAACGATATACGAAACAAAGTAAAGAACCTTCTCCAGAGCCCGGGGCGACATATCTAACAGGAGTCCCATCCGGCTCGGGATGCCCTTAAAGTACCAGATATGCGAAACGGGCGCCGCTAATTCGATATGCCCCAGACGCTCCCGGCGCACTTTAGAACGGGTCACTTCGACGCCACACCGGTCGCAGATAACCCCTTTATAGCGTACACGCTTGTATTTCCCGCAATAGCACTCCCAGTCCCGCGTCGGGCCAAAGATACGCTCGCAAAAGAGACCATCCCGTTCAGGCTTTAGCGTACGGTAGTTTATCGTCTCCGGTTTCTTGACCTCACCGTGCGACCAAGCCCGAATTTGTTCCGGCGAAGCAAGCCTAATCTGAATGCGGTCGAACGTATTAAGCTCCATCATCAGAGCTTCCCCCCTTAAAGGACTCTTTGCTTGAAGGCGAGCCCGGAGATTAAGCAGCCGATTCTTTACGTAGTTTCCTCGTCACCCGGCGGAAAATCTTCGGGGCCGTTTTCTTCATCCTCTATTTCCTCTTCACTCTCGTCAACCGCCTCATCAATCGGCCCAGCGAAACCTACCGGCGGTTCGTACCGGATGTCGAATTCCAGCTCCCGCGCCGTTTCGCCGATATCGTCCTCCGTCTCCTTGATTTCGATCTCCTTGTTATCCTCCGAAAGCACCCGCACATCAAGTGCCAAGCTCTGAAGCTCCTTAATCAGCACTTTAAAGGATTCCGGCACCCCTGGTTCCGGAACATTTTCACCCTTAACGATCGCTTCGTAGGTCTTAACCCGGCCTACAACGTCGTCTGACTTTACCGTCAGCATCTCCTGAAGCGTGTAGGAAGCGCCGTAGGCCTCCAGCGCCCAAACCTCCATCTCGCCGAAGCGCTGCCCCCCGAACTGTGCCTTACCCCCGAGCGGCTGCTGCGTGACCAGAGAGTAAGGTCCGGTAGAGCGGGCGTGAATCTTGTCGTCTACCAGGTGCGCCAGCTTCAGCATGTAAATATAGCCAACCGTCACCGGGTTATCGAAAGGCTCCCCGGTCCTGCCGTCGCGAAGGATCGTTTTACCATTCTCCGGCAGACCAGCCTTCTTCAAAGACTCGATAATGTCCGCCTCGGTAGCTCCGTTAAAGATCGGGGTGCTGATTTTAATTCCCAGGACCTTTGCCGCCCATCCCAAATGAGTCTCAAATATCTGCCCGAGGTTCATACGGGAAGGAACCCCGAGCGGATTTAACACTATCTCAACCGGTGTCCCGTCCGCGAGGAAAGGCATATCTTCTTCGGGCAGGATCCGCGCAATTACCCCCTTATTACCATGGCGCCCGGCCATCTTGTCGCCCACGGAAATCTTCCGTTTTTGGGCCACGTAAACCCGCACCAGATGGTTGACGCCGGGCGGTAGCTCGTCACCCTTCTCACGACTGAAAACCTTAATGTCCACGACCTTTCCTGATTCGCCGTGGGGCACCCGGAGCGAAGTATCCCGGACCTCCCGCGCCTTCTCGCCGAAAATCGCCCGCAGGAGGCGTTCTTCCGCCGTCAGTTCTGTCTCGCCCTTCGGCGTTACCTTGCCAACCAGAATATCTCCCGTCCGCACCTCCGCGCCGATCCGGACGATTCCCCGGTCATCAAGGTCCTTTAGCGCGTCTTCACCAACGTTCGGGATATCCCGCGTGATTTCCTCTGGCCCAAGCTTCGTATCCCGCGCCTCGCACTCGTACTCCTCGATGTGGATCGAGGTGAAGTAACCCTCCTTAACCAGTTTCTCGCTTATTAAAATGGCATCCTCATAGTTGTAACCCTCCCAGGGCATGAAGGCTACTAGGAGATTCCTCCCTAGGCTTAACTCGCCGTTGTTCGTGCAGGGGCCATCAGCAATCACATCGCCCGCCTTCACCCTGTCCCCTACGTTTACGATCGGCCGCTGGTTGATGCAGGTTCCCTGGTTGGACCGGTTGAACTTCAGCAGCGGGTAGCGCGCCACCGTTCCGTCGTCGCAGGCGATGCTAATCTCCGTTGCGGTCACCTTTTTGACGACGCCATCTTTTTCCGCCAGAACTACAGCTCCCGAATCGCGGGCCACCCGGCCCTCGATGCCCGTACCGACAAGCGGCGCTTCGGTAACTAGCAAAGGTACCGCTTGACGCTGCATGTTAGCGCCCATAAGCGCCCGGTTGGCATCGTTGTGCTCGAGAAAAGGAATCAGTGAGGTAGCCACACTGAAGACCTGTTTGGGCGAAACGTCCACATATTCGACCTCTTCAACTGGAACTACCAGGATTTCGCCCTTATAACGTGCATTGACGCGCTTCTCGAGGAAATAGCCGTTCTCATCCAGGCGCACGTTCGCCTGGGCAATTACGTGTTCCTCTTCTTCATCGGCAGTCATATAAACGATCTCGTCCGTAGCCCGCTTATGCTCTCTATCCACCTTGCGGTACGGCGTCTCAATGAAACCGAACTCGTTCACGCGCGCATAAGTAGTGAGTGAGCCGATAAGACCGATATTCGGACCTTCGGGCGTCTCAATCGGACAGATCCGCCCGTAGTGCGAATGGTGCACGTCGCGCACCTCAAATCCGGCCCGCTCCCGGCTAAGCCCCCCCGGACCTAACGCCGACAACCGCCGCTTATGGGTAAGCTCGGCAAGTGGATTAGTCTGATCCATAAACTGGGAAAGCTGGCTTGAACCCAAAAACTCTTTGATCGCCGCAACCACCGGCCGGATATTGATGAGATGCTGGGGGGCTACCGCCTCGATATCCTGGATGGTCATACGTTCCCGGACGACCCGCTCCATCCGCGCCAGGCCGATGCGAAACTGGTTCTGCAAAAGCTCACCAACCGAGCGCAGCCGCCGGTTACCTAAGTGATCGATATCGTCCGTTCGCCCCTCGCCCCGCATCACCTTTAAAAGGTAACGGATCGTAGCGATGATGTCTTCTTTGGTCAGCTCCCGGATAAACTCGCGGTCCCGCGGCACCATCTTCTTGAGGTACGGGTCGAACTCTTCCGGCCCCTCGCCGCGGTAACGGTAGAGCACGCCGTGGCCAAGCTTCTTATGGAGCTTATAGCGCCCCACATTCCCAAGATCGTAGCGCTTCGGATCGAAGAAAAGGCTTTCTAAGAGCCCGCGCGCGCTCTCCACCGTCGGCGGTTCACCCGGGCGGAGACGTTTGTAAATCTCGATAAGCGCCTCCTCATCGGTTCTAGCGGTATCCCTACTCAGCGTCTCCTGAATGACCTTATCATTGTCGAAAAGCGCCAGAATCTCCGCATCGGTAACGTAGCCCAACGCTCGGACGAGAGCGGTCACCGGGACCTTTCGGGTCCGGTCCACCCGGACCCAGAGCAGGTCGTTCACGTCCGTCTCGAACTCGAGCCAGGCACCCCGGTTCGGGATGATGGTGGCCGTAAAAAGCTTCTTACCGCTCGGATCAAGCTGCTCCCCAAAATAGACACCCGGAGAGCGGACAAGCTGGCTCACCACTACCCTTTCCGCGCCGTTAATGATAAAGGTTCCTTTATCGGTCATCAACGGGAGATCGCCCATGAAGACGTCCTGTTCTTTTATCTCGCCCGTCTCGGTGTTTATTAAGCGTACCTTCACCCGGAGAGGCGCCGCGTAGGTTACATCCCGGTCTTTGCATTCGGAAACCGAATACTTAGGTTCACCAATGCTCGACGATAAAAACTCTAAAACCAAATTGCCCGTGAAATCCTTAATCGGCGAAATATCGGCGAGCGCTTCCTGCAGGCCTTCTTCCAGAAACCAGCGGTAAGACTTCTTTTGAACCTCGATAAGATTAGGGATCTCCAGGATCTCCTTGAACTTGGCGTACGTAACCCGGTCACCGGCAGTTGGGACTGCAACCGGCACTCCCATACCTCAACCTCCTGAAAGTTTTTAAAAAAGAAAACAGCTACCTGATGCTTCCCTTTCTTAAAAAATTCTTAAGAACGGGCGCTCGGTGAAAGCAAGCGTGGGCTATAAGTTCCTGTGAACCAACTCTCTTATGCAATGCCTAAAGATTCTAACATAAGGAATTATGAACTGTCAAGGATTATTAACAAAAGTTTTAAACCTTAAACCGGAAGTGAACAATGTCTCCGTCGCGCACTACGTAGTCCTTACCCTCAAGACGCAAGAGCCCAGCGTCCCGTAACTTAGCGGGCGAACCGAGTTGCCGCAAATCATCGAAGGCAAAAACTTCTGCCCGGATAAATCCCCGCTCGATCTCCGAATGAACCTTGCCTGCCGCCTTTTTCGCCACGGTTCCCTCTCTTACCGTCCAGGCCTTCACTTCGTCTTTCCCAACGGTAAAGAATGAGATGAGCCCCAGAGCCCGGTAAGCCGCCCGGGCCAGACGCGCGATTCCGGGCTCTTGTAACCCCAAACTCTCCAGAAACTCCGCCCGCTCCTCAGGAGCCAGTTCCGCTATCTCCGCCTCTATCCGAGCGGCAACTTCCACTACCGGGATGCACCGCTCCGTCGTATAACGCAGCAGCGCTTCCTGCTGCGGGTATCCCCCTTTAAGGCCGCTTTCGTCAACATTGACGGCTACCAAAAGGGGCTTTAGTGAAAGGAAGCTGTAGCCCGCGAAAAGCGCCTTTTCCTCCGGCGTCTGGGGCACTCCCGTTAACGGCCTCTCCTCGTTCAAGGCCGCCACACAACGCTCGAGCAGGGCAACCTCCGTGGCCGCCTGCTTCGAAACCTTCTTTCCGCTCCGGATTCGCTCCAGCCTCCGCTCCACCAGCATGATATCGGCCAGCAGGATCTCGGCGTACAGCTCCTGAAACTCCCGCAGGGGCAGCAAGGCGTCGAAATAGGGCGGCACACCCGCCGCGGTAAAGGCGCGCACCACGTAACAGAGCGCATCTGCGCCCCGCACCTCCTCAAAGAAACGGATGGCGGCCCCTTTTTCGCCCCCGCGCAAGTCAACTCCCGGGATATCTTTAAAATTGACCCGGGCGCAAGTTACCTTCTGGGGCCGGTAAAGCGCCGCTAAAAAGTCCACCCGTGCGTCGGGTACCGGCGCCGAACCGGTATGGACCTTGGTTTCCCCTAAAATACCCGTCGGGTAATTCGCGCCGGTCAGCAAATTAAAAAGGGTGGTCTTTCCCACCTGCGGCAGGCCGATCAGACCGATTTCCACCGCGCAACCTCCGTTCCGTAATCACTGAAAAGAGGAGTTTCAGCGCGCAGCCGCAAATTCCTCTTGCCGGCCGCGTTTTTCTTTTACCTGACTTTCGCCACTTAAAGCCGAAAGGCCGGCCGTTGCTGGGCTTCGGGAAACACGGGGAGTGTATCTAACCCGGTGCCTGGTAC
>NZ_JBRAIN010000059.1:0-12034 GCF_052743955.1 Thermodesulfitimonas sp. | reverse complement strand
TGTTAAGGCTATGGCGAGGCTTTGAGGAGATGCTAGTTTAATTTGTAGTGCCATGCTTTTCATAGTCATAGCCTCATTATATTATACGGCAGGTCGCTTCTTTCTGCTCCCGCCTTTATAAAACAAAAACGTTTTCCCGCGCAGGAACATTTTCGGGTGTCCGGTCTGGAAGGGGAGTGTGCTGCGGGTGGAAATTTTTCTTGGTCTGCTGGGCTTGTTGGTGGTTTTTCTCGCCGGCATCCTTTACCTGCAGCTCCGCAGGGGAGGGGCGGATCTGTGCAGCACCCTGAATGGCCTAAACCAGATGGTGCAGGCGGTGCAGACGCAGGCGGCGGTGCTATCAGAAAAACTGGCGCACCTGGAGACTTTGCCCCAGGTGGTGGGCGGGGTGCAGCTTGAGCTGCGGGGGTTGGCCGAACGGGTGACCACGGTGGAGCAAAACCAGCAGGCAGTGGGGCAGACGCTGCAGGCACTCCGCGCGGGGATAGCGGAGACAGGCGCTGCAGCTACCGCTTTACGCGGGATGGCAGCGACTATACAGGCGGAGCTCTCGCAGGCTAAAGACGGGGTGACGGCGCTGCAGGCACTCGCCAAAGCCCGGCAGGAGCTGGCACAAAAAACGGCGGTGTCAATAGCGCGGCTGGAGGCGATCATCGCCGGGACCCATACCAAAGGGGCGGCGGGAGAGAATATCCTGGATCTCGTTTTTGCAAAGCTCCCGCCGGAGTGGCAGGTGCGGGATTTCCGGGTGGGGAATAAGGTGGTCGAGTTCGGGCTGCGGCTGCCCAACGGGCTCGTTTTGCCAATTGACAGTAAGTGGCCGGCGACAGGGCTGTTAGAGCAGTTTATGAACGCTGCGGACCCCAATGAACAGCAGAAGATAAAGAAGCAAATCGAGGAGAGTGTTTTCGCGAAGGCCAGGGAGATAAAGAAGTACCTTGACCCGAGCCGTACCACCGACTTCGGGGTGGTAGCGGTGCCGGATGCGGTTTACGATCTCTGTTCCGGTATCCACGCGGTGGTTTTTCAGGAGAACGTAGTATTAGTAGGCTATAGCATGTTTCTGCCGTACCTTTTGCTGGTTTTTCAAACCATTCTGCGGACGGCACGGGATGTGGACTTGGAGAAGTTGAATAGCTCGCTGCAGGCTTTCCAAAAAGGCGTGGCAGCACTCCAGGAGGAGCTGGAGGGGCGCTTTGCCAGGGCGCTCACGATGCTGAACAATTCCCGCAGCGAGATGAGCGTGCACCTGAGTAGGATCAGTAGCAGCCTTACGGCGCTGCAGGTGAGCACCCGGGTGGCGTTGCCGGAAGAGGGCGGGGCGCCGCAGGGATGAATGCTTTTATTTTCCATCGCAAGGGAGGTGAAGCCGGTGGCGGTCTTCAAGTGCGCGAAGTGCGGCGCGACGAAAGAGGGCCGGTGCAAGCCCCAGAAGTGCCCGCAGTGCGGGGAAAAGGGTACGATGACGAAGGTCCGGTGAACGGCGGGTCCGAGCGGTGGCCGGTGTTTATGAAGAATGACGAAGCGGTCGGCATCACTTCCGGCGCTACGGACAAGCGGTAACTGGCGGAGATTTTTCGCCAGCTTTGGGTCCATGTTGGCTTGGAGGACCAGAAGGAGTCCGGTTAGGGATTTTCGCCTTCCAATGCCTCCCAGGTTCGGATATAAAGATTTAGGTCTTCGTCGCTGAAAAGAACAAAGCGAACCTCGTCGAGCGGCTTCTCTTTGATAAATTCGCGCACCGTGCTGAGCGCGATCCGGGTGGCGCGCTCTTTCGGAAACCGGTAGGCGCCGGTAGAGATCGCGGGAAAGGCGATTGACTTGATGCCGCGAGACGTAGCGAGTTCCAGACAACTCCGGTAGGTCTGGCGCAAGAGCGCATCCTCGTCGGCGTTGCCGCCCATCCAGCGGGGCCCTACGGTGTGGATGACGTAGCGGGCCTTCAGATTCCCGCCGGTGGTGATGACCGCGTGTCCCGTCCGGCACGGCCCCTGTTCAGCGACGATCTTCTTACATTCTTCGAGGATGGCCGGCCCGCCAGCGCGGTGAATCGCCCCGTCCACGCCACCGCCGCCCATGAGGCTTGGGTTTGCCGCGTTGACGATCGCCTCGGTATCCGCCTGGGTGATATCTCCCTTGGTAATTACGATCTTTGTCCTGCCGATGAGTGTTTCGAGAGCCACCGTAACCCCTCTTTCGTCAAGGCTGACTTTGTTTTTAGGATAACATACTTCTTATCCTGGGAGCAAGATTGTGGCGCTTGAGTCAAGATTTGGATTAGAAATGTTGGCTTGGCGGAAAAGGATTTTCTCGGTTGGTGTGGAAATAGAAAATTCCGTTAGGCATCTTGGAGGAACTCCGAAGGAAAGGGTTCCCCCTCAAGAGAGATAAGGGGGGCGCAGTAATTGAGACTCCTGACGATCCACGAGCTATCACTCCATTTCGGCGGCGTTACTGCACTCTGTAACGTAAGCTTAGAGGTAAACAAGGGTGAAATCCTGGCGATCATCGGGCCCAACGGGGCCGGGAAAACGAGCCTTCTTAACTGTATCAGCGGTCTTTACCGCCCCAGCGCGGGCAAGATCATCTTCCGGGACCGGGATATAACCCGCCTGCCGCCGCACCGGCGAGCCCAGCTGGGTATTTCCCGAACGTTTCAGAATATCGAACTTTTCAAGCACTTGAGCGTGCTCGACAATATTATGCTGGGCCGCCATCTCCACATGCGGGCGGGCATTTTGAGCGGCGGCCTCTACTGGGGTCTTGCGCAGCGGGAGGAAGTTGCCCACCGGCGGCGGGTGGAGGAGATTATCGATTTTCTCGAAATCGAGAGCGTGCGCCAGAAGCCGGTGGGGATGTTGGCCTACGGCCTCCAGAAAAGGGTAGAGCTCGGGCGGGCGCTGGCGCTTGAGCCGGAACTTTTGCTCTTAGATGAGCCGATGACGGGGATGAACGCGGAGGAAAAGGAAGACATGGCGCGCTTTATCCTCGATATCGCGGAGGAGTGGGGGACCACCATAATCCTCATCGAGCACGACATGGGTGTGGTGATGGATATTTCCGACCGGGTTGCGGTCTTCAACTTCGGCCGCAAAATTGCCGAAGGGGTGCCGGCCGAGGTGCAGACGAACCCGCGGGTTATCGAGGCCTATCTCGGGCAGCAGATGGGGGTTGAGCGGTGACGATAGAGGGGATGCGCGCGGAAACGATGCCGCAGTTGCTGCTACGTAACGCGCGCCGCTTGCGTAAGAAGGTAGCGCTGCGGGAGAAGGAATTCGGCATCTGGCAGACGGTAACGTGGGAAGAGTATCTGACTCACGTCCGCAACTTCTGTCTGGGTCTGGTGTATCTCGGCTTTAAGCCGGGGGATAAACTGGCGATCATCGGGGATAACCGCCCGGAGTGGGTTTACGCCGAGCTAGCGGCCCAGGCGGCTGGTGGTGTTTCGGTAGGCATCTACCAGGACTCCCTCTCCCGCGAGGTAAGTTACGTCATTGACCATTCCGACAGCCGTTTTGTGGTGGCGGAGGACCAGGAACAGGTTGACAAGCTCCTGGAGATAAAAGAGGAGATTCCGCGGGTCGAGCGGATCATCTATTACGATCCGAAAGGGCTGAAAAATTACCGGGATCCACTGCTGCTGGATTTCCCGTCGGTGGAGAAACTCGGCGCCCAGCTGCACGAAGAGAAGCCCGGACTTTTTGAAGAAATGGTGGCGCGGGGGCGGGAAAACGATATGGCTCTCATCGCCTACACCTCCGGGACCACGGGCTTCCCGAAGGGAGCGATGCTCAGCCACCGGAACATGCTGGCGATGGCCAAGAATCTCCTATCCGTCGACCCGCTTGGCCCGGATGCCGAGTACCTTTCTTTTCTTCCCCTTGCCTGGATGGGTGAACAGATGATGACCGTTTCGGCTGCCCTCTGGGTTGGCTTCACCGTCAACTTTCCCGAGGAGCCAGAAACGGTACAGCAGAACCTGCGCGAGATCGGCCCGCACGTGATGTTTTCGCCGCCGCGGATCTGGGAGGATATCGTCTCCCGGGTGCAGGTGAAGATTGAGGACTCCACCTGGCTCAAGCGGCGCCTTTACTCCTTTTTTATGCGGTACGGGTACCGCCTTGCCGATTGCCGTTTTGCAAAGCAGAAGCCCTCCTTGGGGCTTAGGTTCCTCAACTCGTTGGGGGAGTTGCTCGTCTTCAGCGCCATCAAGGACCACTTAGGCCTCTACCGCTTGAAAAGGGCGTACACCGGCGGCGCAGCGCTCGGGCCTGAAACCTTCCGGTTTTTCCACGCCCTAGGGGTTAATCTCAAGCAGATTTACGGGCAGACAGAGATTGCCGGGATTTCGGTGGTTCACCGGGACGGCGACATAAAGTTTCATACGGTGGGCCAGCCGATTCCCGAGACGGAGATCAAAATCGCTCCGAACGGCGAGATCCTCTCCCGGAGCCCGTCGGTCTTTCTCGGCTACTACAAAAACCCGGAGGCCACTGCCGAGGCGCTATCCGACGGCTGGCTTCATTCCGGGGACGCGGGCTATCTGGACGAGGATGGCCACCTGGTGGTCATCGACCGGCTCAAAGATGTGCTGCGCCTTAAAGACGGGAGTATCTTCTCGCCGCAATACATCAGCAACAAGCTGAAGTTCAGCCCCTACATCAAGGAGGCGGTGGTAGTCGGCAAGGACCGCCCCTTCGTGGTGGCCCTCATCAACATCGATATGGCGAACGTCGGCCGCTGGGCGGAAGCCCGGCATATCCCTTACACCACCTACGTCGACCTTTCGCAGAAGCCGGAGGTTTTGGCTCTGGTGCGGGAGGAAGTCGAGCGGGTAAACAAGGAGCTGCCGCCGGCGGTCAAGATCAGGCGCTTCGTGATTCTGCACAAGGAGCTCGACGCTGACGACGAGGAGCTTACCCGGACGCGAAAGGTGCGCCTGGGCTTTGTGATCCAGAAATACGCAAACCTTGTGGAAGGGCTTTATGTGGGGTTACCGGAGATCAAAGTGGAAACGAAGGTGAAGTACCGGGACGGCCGCGAGAGTCTGGTCCAGACGGCACTTAAAGTGGTAGAACTTGCGCCGGCGGAAGCGGAGGTGGCCTGAATGTTTTTGCAGCTTTTGGTTACCGGTCTCGTAGTGGGCAGTATTTACGCTCTGGTGGCGCTCGGTTTCGTTCTCATCTATAAGGCAAGCGATTGTATCAACTTTGCGCAGGGAGAGTTCCTGCTGGTTGGGGCCTACGTGGCGCTCGCCCTTGTGGTTACCTATCAGGTGCCTTTCCTGCTGGCGATTGCCCTAACCCTCTGTTTCGCGGCGCTCCTCGGTGTGCTCGTTGAACGCCTGGTCCTCCGCCCTTTTATCGGGGAACCGGTGATTGCGGTGATCATGGCGACCATCGGTCTTTCGAGCTTGATGCGGGGGATTATCCAGTTTATCTGGGGGACCGATACCCGCGTTTTTCCGTCGGTCTTTCCGCAGACGCCGGTGCGGATAGGGGAGGTTGTGGTTTCTCAGGTTTATCTCTGGTCGCTCGGCCTGGCGCTGCTCCTGTTACTGATCTTTGCCTTCTTCTTTAAGTTTACCATCACCGGCATCGTGATGCGGGCGGTGGCCGACGACCAGCAGGCAGCCCTTTCTATGGGTATCAGCGTGAAAAGGGTTTTTGCCATTACCTGGGCGATTGCGGCAGTGGTGGCGGCGGTGGGGGGCATCCTCCTCGGCAACATCAACGGTGTCAATTCCTCCCTGGCCCACCTCGGACTCAAGGTTCTACCGGTGGCCATCCTCGGGGGGCTCGATAGCATTCCGGGCGCCGTCATTGGCGGGCTCATTATCGGGGTTCTGGAGAATCTGGCGGGCGGTTACCTCGATCCTATTTTCGGCGGTGGGGTGAAGGAGGTAGCGCCCTTTGTCATCCTGGTCCTGATCCTGCTTATCAGGCCTTACGGACTCTTCGGCAAGGAAATCATTGAAAGGGTGTAGTTGCTTGCGGTTAAGGTTTCCCTTCGTTATGGATTGCGGCCTTTTTACCACCTCCTATGAGGCGGACATGGCTATTCTTTTCGCGCCGGCGGCAAAGCTCAAGGTGGCGGCCATCATTGCCTTCCTCCTCCTCTTTCCCCTGTTAGTGGGCCCTTACTACGTCAGCGTGGCAAACCTTATGGCCATCGCGGTAATCGGCGCTTTGGGGCTCAATATCCTGGTCGGCTTCACCGGCCAGATTTCGATCGGCCACGGCGCCTTTATCGGCGTGGGCGCCTATACGGTCGGCGTGCTGACCACCAAGCTCGGCCTCTCTTTCTGGGCGGCCTTGCCGCTTGCGGGACTGGCGGCGGCGGTGGTGGGCGCGCTTTTCGGCATCCCGTCACTCCGGCTGAAGGGCCTTTACTTAGCCATTGCCACGCTGGCGGCGCAGGTGATCATCGAGTTCACGATCATTCACTGGACGTCGCTCACGGGCGGGTCGGCGGGTATTGTGCTCCAGCCGGTAAGTCTCGGCCCTTATTCCCTCGCCAACGACCGGGTTTTTTACTATTTCGTGCTCCTTCTGGTTATCTTTGCCGTAGTCTTCACCTTTAACCTCTTTCGGAGCCGGGTTGGGCGGGCTTTTATGGCGGTGCGCGACCGGGATATCGCGGCGGCGGTAATGGGGATCAACCTCCTCCGCTACAAGGTGCTGGCTTTTGCGCTAAGCTCCTTTTACGCGGGCACCGCCGGGGCGCTTTTGGCCGGCTATACGCGTGTGATTACCCCGGAGAATTTTACGATCGACGTTTCTATCCAGTACCTGGCGATGATTATTATCGGTGGGCTGGGGAGTGTCTTGGGCTCGGTTTACGGCGCCGTTTTCATGATGCTTTTACCCATCGGCCTGCGGGCCCTGGCCGACTTCCTGGGGACCTTTTTCCCGAACATCGAACACCTGCTGCTGGCCATGCAGACCGCCCTTTTTGGCTTGATCATCATCCTCTTCCTGATTTTCGAGCCCGAAGGGCTGGCCAAGCTCTGGAGGGACGTGAAGAACTACTTCCGGCTCTGGCCCTTCTCTTATTAACCGGGAGGAGGTGAAAAGAGGCATCGGGCGAATGGTGCAGAAAGTGCGAGCCACAGGCGATGTTGTTTCCAAAAACGATCTGATCGGGAAGGGAGGATAAAAATGCGCGCGCGGCATCTCATTTATCTGTTTTTTGTGCTCTGTTTGGCCGTAGCTTTAGTAGCGACCGGCTGCGGGAAGAAAGAGGTGGTCTCAACGGGGCCGGCAACGGCGGAGAAGACGAAGGAGCCAGTTAAGATCGGTGGCATCTTCGACCTTACCGGTCCGACGGCGGACGTCGGCCAACCTTACGCTGACGGCGCAAAGGCCTACATCGACTACCTCAATAGCAAGGGCGGAGTCAACGGCCGGCAGGTGGAACTCATCGAGATCGATTACGCCTACGACAAAACCAAGGCCCTGGAAGCCTACAACAAGCTTGTCAAGCAGGACCAGGTAGCGGCTATTCTTGGCTGGGGAACTGGCGACACCGAGGCGCTCAAACAGATGATCGCGGCGGATAAGATCCCCTACATCTCGGGTTCCTACTCCGAAGGGCTGCTAGACATTAACCTCTGTCCCTACAACTTCCTGGTCGCGGCCTCTTATTCCGACCAGGCCCGGATTGCCCTCAAGTGGATCAAAGACAACTGGAAGGAGTCACGTAAGCCGCGGGTGGCGCTGATTTACAACGACACGCCTTTCGGTAAATCGCCCGTTGCGGACGCGAAGAAGTACGCGGCCCAGATCGGGATCGACATCGTGGCGGATGAGGTTGTCGACCTTAAAGCCCTCGACGCCACTTCTCAGATGCTCGATCTGAAACAAAAGAAGGCCGATTTCGCTATCATCCAGGGCACTTCTAACCTGACCGCAACGGTGCTGAAGGACGCGAAGAAGAATGGGCTGTCCACTAAGTTCATCGGCCTCAACTGGGCGGCCGACGAGAAGGTAATCAAGTTAGCGGGCCCGGCGGCGGAGGGCTACATCGGCATCATTCCTTTCGCCTTCCCGTACGAAAAGGTTCCGGGAATGGCGGTGATCCAGGAGTACCTCGCGGCCAAGGGGCAGAAGCTTGAAGAAAAGAACCAGAAGTTCGTTCAGGGCTGGACCTCGGCGATGATCATGGCCGAGGGTATCAAGCGGGCCGGCGATAAAGTAACGGGTGAGGCGATTAAGAGAGGGCTCGAGAGCCTGGCGAATTTCGATACCGGCGGGCTCTCCGCACCCGTCACCTTCACCGCTCAAAGCCACCGTGGCAGCGAGAAGGTGCGCTTGGCAGAGGTTAAGAACGGCAGGTTTGAGTACCTCACCGACTGGATCGGTTACAAATAGTCTGCTTTCGCGGTTAAAGGGAGATGCGGCGGCCGCTGGGAAACTGAAGGAACCGTGCCGGTTCCGACCGGCGGCCGCGTTTTTAGAATTTTAGAAGTTGGTGGTAGAAGCAGGGGCGGGAACTTGCGGGGCGAATTACTGTTAGATTAGGGTAGGCGGGTAATCGCCGCGAACTTACGGGGGGATCAACTTGCTGGCTTTGAACAACGTGGAGGTGGTCTACGACCGCGTTATTTTGGTCCTAAAGGGGCTGTCGCTTAGTGTGCCTGAAGGCAAGATTGTGGCGCTGCTTGGTTCAAATGGCGCCGGGAAGACGACGACCCTGAAGGCGATTTCGGGTTTGTTGCAGGCGGAGAACGGGAGGGTGACCGACGGGACGATTGAGTTTTGCGGTGCGGATATCACTAACAGGGACGCGGAGGAGATTGCCTGGCGGGGCATCTTCCAGGTGATGGAAGGGCGGCGGGTCTTCGCGCATCTCACGGTGGAGGAAAACCTTATCGCGGGGAGCTACACCCGTAAGGACAGGCGCAATCTGAAAAAGGACCTCACGCGTGTTTACCACTATTTCCCGCGCCTTGCGGATTTAAAGCACCGGGTTGCGGGTTATCTTTCCGGCGGGGAACAGCAGATGTTAGCCATCGGGCGGGCGCTCATGGCGCGGCCGAAGCTAATGCTCCTCGACGAGCCGTCTTTAGGCCTGGCGCCCTTACTCGTAGGCGAAATTTTTAGGATTATCAAAGAAATTAACCGGCAGGAAGGGACCACCATCCTGGTGGTGGAGCAGAACGCCAACATCGCGCTTTCGATCGCCGATTACGGTTATATTATGGAAAACGGCAAGATCGTCTTCGAGGGGGAGGTTGCCAAGCTCAAGGACAACAAAGACATCCGGGAGTTCTACCTGGGCTTGACCGACGTGGGGAAGAAAAGCTACCGGAATGTAAAACATTACAAGCGGCGCAAGAGGTGGCTGGGATGAGTTTTGCGAGTTTCGCTGCTTTTATCGCCTACGCCTACGAAAACTCACCCGCGGTGCGGGATAAGTTTGCGGCTGCGGGTTTGGAACCGGCGGCCATCCGGGAGGTTAAGGATCTGCCGCGACTACCAGTGACGCGGAAGGGGGAGCTGAGCCGGCGGCAACAGGAGTACCCGCCCTTCGGCGGTTTTCTCGCCGTTCCCCGGGAGAGGCTTCAGCGCATCTTCGCCTCGCCCGGGCCGATCTATGACCCCCAGGGTGAGGGGGAGGATTACTGGCGCTGGCGGGAGGCGCTTGAGGCGGCGGGTTTTAAGGCGGGAGACGTAGTTCAGAATACCTTTTCCTACCACCTCACTCCCGCCGGTTTTATGTTTGACGGGGCGCTCCGAAGCATTGGTTGCACCGTTGTCCCCGCCGGGGTGGGCAACGCGGCGCTTCAGGTGCAGATTATGCGGGACCTCCGGGTAACAGGCTATGTGGGGGTGCCGAGCTTTCTCTACGCCCTCTTACAGAAAGCCGAGGAAATGGGGCTTGTTACCGAGCTAGCGCTGGCGCGAGCCTGGGTGACGGCGGAGCAGTTGCGTGAAGAGTTGCGGCGCTTATTGCGGGAGAAATACGGCATTACGGTTTTTCAGGGCTACGGCACCGCCGATACGGGTTGCGTCGCCTACGAATGTGTTGCGCAACAGGGGCTCCACGTCGCCCGGGACGTGGTGGTAGAAATTGTCGATCCCCAGACGGGTGAACCGGTTCCGGAAGGCGAAACCGGAGAGATCGTGGTTACGCTCCTCGACGCTACCTACCCGCTCGTAAGACTGGCTACGGGGGATCTCAGCGCCTTTATCAACGCGCCGTGCCCCTGCGGGCGCCCAGGGAAGCGGCTCGTTGGTGTTCTCGGCCGGGCTGCGGACGGGGTTAAGGTGCGGGGCCTTTTCCTCTACCCGCACCAGGTAGCGGCGCTGGCGGAAGAGTTTGCAGCGGTGCGGGCTATGCGGGCGGTGGTGACGCTGCGTGACTTCCGCGACGAACTTACCCTCGAGGCGGAACTCGTGGAGGGTGCGGAAGGAACGGCGGCGCTGGCCGCAGAGATTGCGGCGCGGGCGAAAGAGCGGCTCCGCTTGCGTTCGGAAGTGGTTTTCGTTCCTTCAGGCACGATTAGCGATGCTTTAATTGTGGACAAACGCTGACCACGGTGGAGGCGGGTGAAAACGATGGCTCTTAACGTTGAGGAAGGCCGTCAGAAGAAAGTTGCTTCCGATCAGGCGGCGCGGGCGCACGTACGGGCGCATCTGGCCAACGAGCGCACCTTTTTAGCTTGGATCCGCACTTGCCTTGGGCTTTTAGCCTTTGGTTTCCTGTTGGTGCGCTGGGTGGCCGTTGCGGCGGCCGGCCCCTGGGGTGTCGGTTTGCGGATCGGGGGCCGGTCGCTACAGCTTATCGGTGAAGGTTTGATGGGCAGCGCGGCGGCGCTGATGGTTTTGGCAACGGTCCGTTTTGCCGTGGTTCGGCGTCAGATAATCCGCGGCGTTTACCGGCCGGCGGTAGCCCTGGATTTTTTGGCGGTGGGCTTCCTCCTTTTCGTTGTGAGCGCGCTGATCTACTACTGCCACTGCTTTCGTTAGGCGCTATTTTTACCACAGCTTGACGATATCCACGCCTTTAAAATGATAGCGGATGATCTCGTCGGCTTTTTTACCGCGCCGGGCGAGTTCGCGCGCGCCCCACTGGCTCATTCCCACACCGTGGCCGAACCCCTTTCCTTCGAAGATGACGTTATTTCCCTCCACGCGGGTGCTGGTCAGGAGTGTAGAGCGCATCCTGGTGCTGCCGAGTGCGGTGCGGAGGGTCGCGGCGTGGACCACGGCGTTGCCGATCCGCATCCTGGTTGCCCGGCCGGATGGCCCGCGCTTCAGGATTGTAATGGTGCTAAAATCGCCGGGGCTCTGCCCTATTTTCTCTAAGGCGGCGGTGACCTCGGCCTTGGAGAAGACGGTGCGCCAGCTGATAAAGTCCCTGGGCGCGTCCGGACCCTTACCCGACCTAACTACCTTAGTATAAGGCGGTTCAGGGTACTCGTAATTGAGCCCTTCCTTGGCGGTGGCGGTCATCCCGCCCGCGTGGCCGTGGAACCAGGCGTTGATGTACCGGCCGTTATGGACCACCACTTTACCCCGGGTGGCGCGGACGGCCCGGCGGATGCACCAGTTGATGTTTTTGGGGTTCCAGGCCTGCGCTTCTTCAAAGGAGGTGGAGATGTGGGCGGCCGGGTTTAGGGCAGAGTGTTTTTTGTCCTGGACGAATTTCAGGGCGTAAGTACGGGCCAGGATCGCCTGTGCAGCCAGGGCTTCGTGGGGGAACCAGTTTTTCATTTCCCCGGCTATCGTTCCCATCATGTAATCCTCAAGCAGCATCTCCTTTATGGTTCGGGTTTCGACGATAAAAACTTTGATCCGGGGCTCTCTACCCGGCCCCCGGCTGATTTCTTTCGGGATGTCCGGCTTGGCAATCGGCTTGCGGGCCGCACCCGGCGTGCAGCCGGCGGTCAGGCCGGCAACGAGGATGACCGTTAAAAGCAACGACAACCAGCGAAACCTGCCCATGGCGATCGCTCCTTTGGAAAGTTCTTTCGGGTATAGGTTGCCCCGAAGGGAAGCGGTTTTATAGGGGGTCGGGCGAAATTTTG
>NZ_JBRAIN010000058.1:0-12469 GCF_052743955.1 Thermodesulfitimonas sp. | reverse complement strand
CCAACTTATTCCTCTAATGTATCCTGTTACCCCTACTCAAATTTTACTCGAACAAACCGGTATTCGCCGCCCTACAGGTACCGCACCACCAGGTCGCCCACCTCGCTCGTCGAGTAGCCCATCCGGCCCGCAGCCAAGCTCTTCAAATGCTTGGCACAAACCGCTTGGACCGCCTGTTCAATCCGCGCCGCCGCTTTCCTCTCGCCGAGTTCCTCTAACATCATCGCCCCCGCGCAGATGGCCGCAAGGGGGTTGATCACGTTCTGGCCTGCGTACTTCGGCGCCGACCCGCCGATCGGCTCGAACATCGAAACGCCTTCCGGGTTGATGTTACCGCCGGCGGCGATGCCCATCCCGCCCTGGATGATCGCGCCTAGGTCGGTGAGGATATCGCCAAACATGTTATCCGTAACGATAACGTCGAACCAGTCCGGGTTTTTGACCATCCACATGCAGGTCGCGTCCACGTGGGCGTAATCGCGCTGGATATCGGGAAATTCCGCGCCTACCTGGTGAAAAACCCGCTCCCACAGGTCGAAAGCATAGGTAAGCACATTCGTCTTGCCGCAGAGGGTGACCTTTTTCTTTTTGTTGCGCCGGCGGCAGTATTCGAAAGCGTAGCGGATGCACCGCTTAACCCCTTTGTAGGTGTTAATCGAGGTCTGGATCGCCACTTCGTCCTGCGTACCCCGCTTTAAAAAGCCGCCCGCGCCGCAGTAAAGGCCCTCGGTATTCTCCCGCACCACCACAAAGTCGATATCGGCCGGCCCCTTATCCTTAAGCGGCGTCTCCACGCCTTCGTAGAGCTTCACCGGCCGCAGGTTAATGTACTGGTCAAGCTCAAAGCGCAACCGCAGCAGGATCCCTTTCTCTAAGATGCCAGGCTTCACGTCCGGGTGACCGATTGCGCCCAGGTAGATGGCGTCAAACTGGCGCAGCTCGGCTAGCGCCGTGTCGGGAAGCGTCTCACCCGTCCGCAGGTAACGCTCCCCACCGAAATCGTAGGTCACGGCCTCGAACTTAAAACCCTCCAGTTCCGCAACTGCCGTCAGCACCTTCATTCCTTCCCTTATCTGCTCCGGACCGGTGCCGTCGCCGGGAATGACCGCGATCTTATATACCAAACCCTTACCTCCCGCGGATAGACTTTTTGAATTGGGTGAAATTTTACCTCCTGCCGGATATTCTGTCAAGTAAGCGCCGGCAAAAGATGGTTTTAACAACACCGGCTTGGCAAAAAAGCATACACCACCGGAAAGAAAAAGAAGGCCCGCAGTAGGCCTTCAAGGGATGGGGGTCGAGGATATATTCCGATTTCAGGAACGTTCCTGCAGCTCAAAGTTCAGGAACCGCTCCCGCACCTCTTCCTCCTCAAGATCCCCGAAATGTTTGATTCTCTCCTTCTCTTTAAGAAAAAGCTCACGCCCCTGAGCATCGGAGATCTTGTACCACTTGGTCCCCGGTACCGGAAGAAGCCGGAGCCCTGCCGTCTGAAAAACCTCAAAAACCCTGGCCAGGCGACTCACCGGAGGCACCCCCCTTCGGTAAGCTTGTGAAAATGATTACTTGCACTTTTAGTATAAACAAAAGGTGCGGGTATGTCAATCCTTACCGCAATAAATTTTTCAAAGTTTCGATTCTTTCCTTGGTAAGGTCCGGCGCCGGCCCACCGGGCACCCGGCGCGCCTTGAGGGAAACCTCCGGCCTTACCGCAGCAAACACGTCGGCGCCAATCACCGCAGCAAACTGCCGGTACTCTTCGAGAGATAGTTCCTCGAGGGTTTTCCCCCGCTCGAGGCAGTAAAGGACTATCCGGCCCACAATCGCGTGCGCGTCACGAAAGGGCAGCCCCTTACGCACGAGGTACTCCGCAAGGTCGGTGGCCGCAATAAAGCCGACACGCGCCGCCGCAGCCAGCCGCTCCCGGTTTACCCTCATGGTGCGCAAGAGCGGCCCGAAAACCGTAAGGCACGCCTTCAAGGTGTCCACGGTATCAAAGAGAAGCGGCTTGTCCTCCTGAAGGTCCTTATTATAAGTGAGGGGCAGACCCTTGAGCAGCAGCAACATCCCCGTGAGGTTCCCCACCACCCGGCCCGTCTTGCCCCGGCAGAGCTCCGCCACGTCCGGGTTCTTTTTCTGGGGCATCATGCTCGACCCGGTGGCGAAAGCGTCGTCAAGTTCGACGAAGCCGAACTGCGGGGTGCTCCAGAGGATGATCTCTTCTGCCAGACGGCTCAGGTGAACCATCGTAAGCGCCGCGGCCGCGCAGAACTCCACCACGAAATCCCTGTCGCTCACCGCGTCCATACTGTTTGCGGCCACGGCTTCAAAACCTAGGAGTTCCGCCACGTAGGCTCGGTCAAGAGGGAAGGTCGTGCCCGCCAGGGCCCCGGCACCTAAGGGCAGAACATTGGTCCGCCGGTAACAATCTGCCAGGCGAGCGTCGTCCCGGGTAAACATCTCGTAGTAGGCAAGCAGGTGGTGGGCAAAAGTCACGGGCTGTGCCGGCTGGAGGTGCGTGAAGCCCGGCATCAGCGTCTCCACGTGCGCCGCCGCCACGTCGACCAGAGCACGCCGCAATTCCTTTAAAAGCTGCCGCACCGCATCAATCTCGTCGCGCAGGTAAAGGCGCAGGTCCGTGGCCACCTGGTCGTTCCGGCTACGGCCGGTATGGAGCTTTTTTCCTACCTCCCCCACCCACCTGACCAGCAGGGCTTCCACTAAAGAGTGGATATCCTCTTCTTCTTCGGGCTGCACCTTCCCAGCCGTAAATTCCGCGTAAATCTTTTCGAGCCCCCTGATAATCGCCTCACCCTCAGCCGCCGTCAGCACCCCGACCTTCACCAGCATCTGCGCGTGCGCCTGGCTCCCTTTAATATCGTAGGGCCACAGGCGAAAATCAAAGGAAAGGGAATCCTGAAACTCCCGCACCCGCCGGTCCGTTTCCTTCTGGAACCGACCACCCCACAGCGTTCCCATGCTTTTCCGCCTCACTTCCTATACGCCGTTATGGAAATAAAAACTCAGCTGTCGCTTCGTCCCGGTAGCCGCTCCTCGTCTTTACCCCTCGCCACGAGCGCCCGCATTTTTAGCGGGAGGCCAAAGAGATTGATAAAACCGGTGGCATCTTTATGGTCGTACATCTCATCCCGCTCGAAGGTAGCCAGGTCTTTAAGATAAAGCGAATGGGGCGACCAGGTACCCGCCGGCGAGATCGTTCCCCGGTAAAGTTTTAGGCGCACCCGCCCGGTTACCGTCCGGCAAACAGAGGTCACAAAGGCATCGAGGGCCTCCCGGAGCGGCGAAAACCAGAGCCCGTCATAGACGAGTTCCGCGTACTTGAGGGCTACCATCTCCTTGAAGTGCAGGGTGGCCCGATCGAGGGTCAAGCGTTCGAGTTCCCGCAAAGCGTAAAAGAGCACCGTTCCGCCAGGCGTTTCATAGATACCCCGGGACTTAATCCCCACCAGCCTGTTCTCCACCATATCCACGATACCGATGCCGTGCTTACCGCCGAGTTCGTTTAAGCGCTCCACCAGCGTTACCGGATCCAGCCGCGTCCCGTCAAGTCCAACCGGCGTGCCGGCTTCAAAGTCGATGGTTACGTAGACAGGCGCCGCCGCGGCCTTCTCCGGGGGGAGCGTCAAAAGATAAAGGTCCTCGGGCGGCTCGTTCCCCGGATCCTCAAGATCCCCGCCCTCGTGGCTCAGGTGCCAGATATTCCGGTCCATACTGTAGGGACGCTCCTTGGTTACCGGGACCGGGATGCCGCGGGCCGCCGCGTAAGCGATCGCCTCTTCCCGCGAGCGGATCTCCCACAACCGCCAGGGGGCAATCACCTTCAGGTTGGGGTCGAGCGCCGCAACACTGACTTCAAAGCGGACCTGGTCGTTGCCCTTCCCCGTAGCCCCGTGGGCCACCGCCTCGGCTCCCTCACGGTGCGCAATCTCCACCAACTTCTTGGCGATGAGCGGCCGGGCCATCGAAGTGCCGAGAAGGTACTTACCCTCATAAACCGCTCCCGCCCGTAAACAGGGGAAGACATAGTCGGTCAGAAACTCCTCCCGCACGTCGACAATGTAAACCTTGCTGGCACCGCTTTTTAAAGCCTTGGCTTCCAGGGGCTGAAGCTCCTCGCCCTGGCCGAGGTCACAAGCCATCGCTACAACCTCGTAGCCGAAATTCTCCTTGAGCCACGGAATGATGATCGAGGTATCGAGCCCGCCCGAGTAAGCTAAAACCACCTTTTTGCTCATCCTAAAGAGAGCCTCCTTAGATTAATGGCCAGAAATCCGAAAGCCAGAATCAGAACTTACGTTGCACAGAACGTTGAACGTCAAAACTTAAAGCACCAGTGCCAGCAGTGCCTTCTGAACGTGCAGCCTGTTCTCTGCCTCGTCCCAGACCCGGCTCGCCGGCCCGTCGATCACCGCATCGGTAACTTCCTCGCCCCGGTGCGCCGGGAGACAGTGGAGGAAGATGCAGTCCGGCCGCGCGTGCCGGAGCAGGGAAGCGTTCACCTGGTAGGGCTGGAAGATGCGGACCCGCTTAGTGTGCTCCGCCTCCTGGCCCATGCTCGCCCAAACATCCGTCACGACAACATCTGCCTCCCGCACCGCTTCTACCGGGTCATTGAGTACCTCGACCTTGCTCCCCACAGCCGCCTCCTTCGCCGCCGCCACAATCTCCGGGTGGGGCGCGTAGCCTGGCGGTGTAGCCACCGCGATATCCATCCGCACCCGCGGTGCCGCTAAAAGCAACGAGTGGCAAACATTGTTGCCGTCTCCAACCCAGGCCACCTTTAACCCCTCGAACCTGCCTTTAGCCTCGAGAATAGTCATCAGGTCAGCCAGGATCTGACACGGATGCTCCCAGTCGGTGAGCCCGTTGATCACCGGAACAGTTGCCGCTTCAGCTAGCGCAACCACGTCTCCCTGACTGAAGGTCCGGATCATGATCCCGTCTACGTAACGGGAGAGAACCCGCGCGGTATCAGCAATCGTTTCCCCGCGGCCAAGTTGCAGGTCCTGCGCGTTGAGATACAGCGCGTACCCTCCTAGTTGGTACATCGCCATTTCAAAGGATACCCGGGTGCGCGTGGAAGGCTTTTGAAAAATCATGGCTAACGTCTTACCTTCACAGAGGGTGTGCCGGTCTCCCCTGCGTCTGGCTTCCTTTAATTCCCGGGCGATATCAATGATTGCCTTAATCTCTTCCCCCGTAACGGCGCTAATCGAAAGGAAATCCTGGCCGTGGAAGCGTTTACGCAACGAGGCAAACATTCTTTTAACCCCCTAAGAATTTAATTCTACCTCCCGCGCCGCTGTAGCCAAAGCCGCTTGTAAAATCGCCACGGCGCGGTCGACCTCCTCTTCCCCTATAGTTAGCGGCGGCACAAAACGCAAGGTATCCTCTTTCACCGCGTTTACAATCAGGCCACGCTCCTGGCACAGCGAAACCAGCCGTTTCGCCGGCACCTTTACCACCACGCCGAGCATAAGCCCGCGGCCCCGCACCTCGGTTATCAGACCGCTTTGTACCCGGAGTTTTTCCAGGGCCTCCCGGAAATAGTCTCCTACCCGCGCGGCGTTGGCGACTAATCCTTCTTCTTCTATCGCCTGCAGCGCCGCCAGCGCCGCCGCCGCCGCCAGCGGGTTTCCCCCGAAAGTCGAAGCGTGATCCCCTGGCGCAAAGGCAGAAGCGACCTCTTCCGTCGCCAGAAGCGCCCCGATCGGAAAGCCACCACCGAGGGCCTTCGCCAGACAGGTAATCTCCGCCGTGACCCCGTAGTACTCTTGCGCTAAAAACCGCCCGGTCCGCCCTAAACCGCACTGCACCTCGTCAAAAATCAGGAGTGCCCCCCGCTGCTGACAAATCTCCCGCGCAACCCGGATAAATTCGTCTGCTGCCGGGTAAACCCCGCCTTCACCCTGGACCGGCTCCAAGAGAACCGCCGCCGTTCTGTTGGTAACCGCGGCTTCAAGCGCCGCCACGTCGTTAAAAGGAATGTACCGAAACCCAGGCACCAGCGGCTCAAAACCCTGGTGGTACTTGGGTTGCCCGGTCGCGGTCACGGCGCCGTAGGTACGACCGTGGAAGGAGTTAAGCGCCGTCACGATCTCAAAGCGCCCTTCGCCCCACCTCTTCTTCGCGTATTTCCGGGCGAGCTTTAAAGCCCCCTCCACCGCCTCGGCCCCGCTGTTACAAAAGAAGACCCGGTCATAAGGAGTATGCTCCACCAGCCACCGGGCAAGCAGGGTCTGGGGCACCGAGTAGTAAAGGTTGGAGCAGTGCACGAGTATCCCGGCCTGCTCCCTGATGGCCGCCACGACCCGGGGGTGGCAGTGGCCTAAAGAATTCACCGCCAGACCGGCAACGAAATCAAGGTACTCCCTGCCGGCCGCATCCCAGACTCTAGCCCCAGCGCCGCGCACCAGGACGAGCGGCAAACGCCCGTAAGTTCTCATCATATATTTGTCGGCTAACGCCATAACCTCCTGCGGCGCTAACCCCGGAGAATTTCCCGCTGCCAACCGGCCCCCTCCCTTTCATTAAAATTTACCGTTTACGGAAGCACCATCGTCCCGACGCCCTCATCCGTGAAAATTTCAAGGAGGATGGCGTGCAGGACCCGGCCATCGAGGATGTGGGCCTGCTTTACGCCACCCTTGATCGCCGCCGCGCAGCATTCGAGCTTGGGGATCATTCCCCCGGAAATCTTCCCAGAGGCAACCAACTCCGGGATGTCGTCCACCTTTAACACCGAAATGACCGAACCCTTATCCGCCGGGTCGCTCAAGATCCCCTCCACATCCGTGAGAATGATAAGCTTGTCGGCCCCGAGAGCCTCGGCAATTTTCCCCGCTACCGTATCGGCGTTGATGTTGTATCCCTCGCCGTCAGGTCCCAGGCCAATCGGCGCCACCACGGGAATGTACCCCTGCTGGATGACACTCAGCAGCAGGTCAGGATTCACCCGCGTCACCCGCCCCACGAAGCCGAGATCCTGCTCCACCTCGCTGCCGTCAGCCAGCCGCACTTTTCCTGGTTTCTTCGCCGCCAGGACCAGATTAGCATCCTTCCCGCAAAGCCCCACCGCCCGGCCGCCAAGGCGGTTGATAAGCGCGGTGATTTCCTTATTTAGCCGGCCGAGAACCATTTCTACAACCTCCATCGTCTCGGCATCGGTTACCCGGAGGCCGTTGACGAAGGAGGTTTCTTTCCCAAGGCGCTGCAGCATCTTCGAGATATCCGGCCCGCCGCCGTGGACCACTACCGGATGCATCCCGACATACTTCATCAGCACGAGGTCGGTCATCACCGCCCGCTTCAACTCGCAGTTGAGCATCGCGTGACCGCCGTACTTCACGACGATAATCTTACCGTAAAACTTTTTTATGTAGGGCAGGGCCTCAACCAGAATCCCTGCCTTCTCCTGTGCCGTTAAAACCATTGCCTCGCCCCGCTGTCCTGAAAATCTCGCTATTGGCGCGCCAGACGCGCCAATGATTTGGCTACGTTCTGTAGCTGGCGTTAATTTTCACGTAATCATATGTCAGATCGCAGCCCCACGCCACCGCAGCAGCCGCGCCCTCGTTAAAATCAACCGTTATCACCACCGGGTCCTGCTCTAACTCCCGGCTCGCCCTCGCCTCAGAAAAGGGAAGCCCCGCCCCACCTGCGGCCACCTGCTCCGCACCTATAAAAATGGCGACTTTCGCCGGGTCGAATGCCGCACCGGAATAACCGGCAGCGCAAAGGATGCGGCCCCAATTAGCATCGCGCCCGAAAACCGCCGCCTTCACTAAATTGGAGCCGGCAATCGCCCGGGCCGCTAGACGCGCGTCCGCAAGCGTCCTGGCACCTTGAATCCGAACCTCGATCAGCCGTGTGGCTCCCTCGCCGTCCCGGGCGATTTTTTTCGCCAGTTCGGTGCAAACCGCGGTAAGCGCCGCCACAAAGTTGGCGTATTCGGCCCCCGCGGCGGTAATCTTCGGGTTTCCCGCCATGCCGTTGGCTAAAACCACCACCATATCGTTGGTGCTCGTATCGCCATCAACGGTAATCATGTTGAAGGAGGCATCGACCGCTTCCCTCAGCGCCTGGCGCAGAAGCGCGGTCTCTATCGCCACGTCGGTAGTGATAAAGGCGAGCATCGTTGCCATATTCGGGTGAATCATCCCCGAACCCTTCGCTATCCCACCGACCGCGCAGGTGCAGCCGCTTACGGAAAAGCGGACCGCTGCCTCCTTAGTGACGGTATCGGTAGTCAGGATGGCCTCCGCAGCGGCAGCATGGCCCGCCACGCCCAGTGCCGCAACCGCCGCCGGCAGCGCCGCCGCGATTTTCCCGAGTGGCAGGCGCTGCCCGATCACGCCGGTAGAACTCACCAGCACCAGTTCTTCCGGCAGCTTCAAGGCGGTAGCCGCAAGCCGGGCCATTGCTATCGCGTCCGCATAGCCTTCCTCCCCGGTGCAGGCATTGGCATTACCGCTGTTAACCACCACCGCCTGGGCTATACCCTGCGCTAACCGCGCGGCCGTTACTAAAAGCGGGGCGGCCTTTACCCGGTTAGTAGTAAAAACACCCGCCGCCGTTGCCGGCACCTCGCTGTAAATAAGCGCCAGATCTTTTTTTACTTTCTTAATCCCCGCAGCCACCCCGCTCGCTAAAAACCCTTGAGGCAAGGTAACGCCGCCCGCAAGCCCCTCCATAAAGTCGCTCTGCCTCCCAAACTCGCCGTAAAAACTGTAACTTTTCTCTGAAGGAAAACCTTCCCTGTTATTCAACCAATCGCTAATAGTCGCGATAGTTGCGCCCCGGTTCCTGGCCTACTACTTTCCGCCCTACGGGTAGAGCCCGACCATATCGAGACCGGTGGTTTCAGGTAGACCAAAGAGTAGGTTCATATTCTGTACCGCCTGTCCCGACGCCCCCTTGACCAGATTATCAATTGCCGCCAGCAGCACCGCCCGCCCGGTGCGCGGGTCGGCCACGGCGCCCAGATGCACTATGTTCGAACCCGTCACGCTCTTCGTCCGGGGAAGCACCCCTTCCGGCAGCACCCGGATAAAGGGCTCCTTCCCGTAAAACTCACGGTAGATATCGAGAAGCGCCCCGGTCGTCAGCTCTTGCTTCAGGTTAGCGTAAACCGTCGCCAGGATGCCACGGGTCTGCGGGACCAGGTGCGGGGTGAAGGAGACCCGCACTTCCGTGCCCGCAGCCGCCGTCAGCTCCTGCTCAATCTCCGGGGTATGCCGGTGAACGCCCACGTTGTAAGCCGTAACGTTTTCGTTAACCTCGGCATAATGGCTCCTAAGGTCAAGCTTTCGCCCGGCCCCGGAAAGGCCAGACTTGGCATCGATGATGATAGTGGCAGGATCGATAACTCCAGCCTTAAGAAGCGGCACCGTAGCGAGAAGCGTCGCGGTTGGGTAGCACCCCGGATTGGCGACCAGGGCGGCGCTCCGTACCTTTTCCCGGTAAAGCTCTGGCAGGCCGTAAACCGCCTCCCGGGTCAACTCTGGTGCCTCGTGCTTCACCTTGTACCACGCCTCGTATACGGTAGCGTCCCGGAAGCGAAAATCAGCCCCTAAATCGATCAGTTTCTTACCCCGCTCCAAAACCGCCTTAGCAACAGGCACTGCGTGCCCGTGGGGGAGCGCCGTAAAAACCACGTCGCACGCGGCCGCCATTTTCGCCGCATCAAAAACCTCCAGCACGCGATCGGTGCATCCGGAAAGGTGCGGGAAAACGGCCGATAGTTGCTGGCCGGCGTAACTGCGCGATGTCAACACGACAAGCTCCGCCTCCGGATGGCGCAGGAGGATCCGCACCAGCTCCGCACCCGTATAACCCGAGGCCCCGACAATGCCGACCCTGATCAAGTTCCCACTCGCTATCCAAATAAGTTTAATGTTGATAATTATACAAGACGTTGTATAAAAATACAATGGGGCGGGCCAAATACTTTTTCAGCGCACCGCCCCGCCTTCATAAACCAGCTTTATTCTGAACTCAGCGTTTTGCCTCCCAGACAGAACCTACGATATCCACCGATGCACCGCAGGCACCGCATTTCCCATCTTTGAGGCGGACGCCGCGCACTTTGTAACCCTCCCGGCGGATGACCGCGGCACCACAATTTGGACAGTAAGTGGTATCCGCCTCCTCATCCCAAACATTTCCAAGATAAACGTAACGCAGCTTCTTCCTGGCCGTCTCGCGGGCGGCATAAAGCACCTCGAGCGGCGTCGGGGGCCGCTCCATTTCGAAATTCGGGAAATACCGGGAGAAGTGAAGCGGGATACGCAGGTCAACGGCGGCAAGCCAGTCTACTAAAGCGTCGAGCTCTTCTGCCGAATCATTCAATCCGGTAACGATCAGGTTCGTCACTTCTACGTGACAGTGGTCCTTCGCCACTTCCACCGTCCGGAGAACGGGCTCAAGTCGCCCGGCACAAACATGCTTGTAGTAATCATCCCGAAAAGACTTAACGTCGATATTCATCGCGTCGATGTAGGGAAGCAACTCGCGTAACGGCTCCTCCGCGATAAACCCGTTGGTAACTAAAACGTTCTTAAGACCGGCTTCCCGCACCTGCCGGGCGGTATCGCGAACGAATTCGTACCAGACTACCGGCTCCGAATAGGTATAAGCCACACCGATGCAGCGCGGCCCTTGAGCCTGCGCCATCGCCACCACCTGCTCGGGTGTAAGCGGTATGGTCGGGGGTGAACCGTGGGCAATCTCCCAGTTTTGACAGAAACCACAGCGGAGATTACAGCCGAAAGTTCCTAGGGATAGGATGGTGTGGGCCGGGTAAAAGTGATAAAGCGGCTTTTTCTCCACTGGGTCCGCGTTACACGAGGAGCACTGGCCGTAATTCAAGGTGTAAAGCATACCGCCACGGTTTTCCCGTACGCGGCAAAATCCCGTACGCCCCTCCTTGATAAGACATCCTTTCGGGCAGAGCCGGCATAAAACCGCGTTATCCTCCTGTTTCTCGTAAAAGAGCGCCTCGCGCATCCCCAACCTCCTCCGTCGCAAACCTAATGGTACCGGACAACCTCAAACCGTTCAAGCTTCACCGGCTCGTGCGGCCCGATACCCGCCTTCCGCCGAGCGATGGCGACTTGTTCTTCCGGGGTATCAACTCCCTGAATATCCGGCAGCAGAAGACCCCGCCGCTGGCCAGAAGAAACGATTACCCCGTAGCGCTTCGGGTCAAGATCCGCTAGCCCCTCAACCGGTTCCGGTATGCCGAGGATATCCACCGAAATGGTAAGATCGTCAACCTCCATCGCGCTCACCGGGTCAAAGCGGGGATCCCGGGTCGCCGCGCTGATGGCGTTCTCGATCACCTCTTCGACAATGTTGCGTTGCGTCGCCCCCACCGTGCCGATGCAGCCGCGCAAAACCCCGTCCTTCTTCAGGGAAACAAAAACCCCGGCCGGCCGGTCAAATTCCGGCGGCACCTCTTTCGCCTGGAGGCGCTCACCCCTTTCCAGGTAGGCTTTTATGGCCTCCCGGGCCACCCGCACCAGAAAGCTCTCCGCCCGTAACCGCTTGGCTGCCGCCGCGTTTAACTCCTTCCAGAAATACCGCCGCTCGTCACGCCCGCGTGCTGTGATGCACGCCACCATGTACCCAACGCCGAAAGGCCCTTCGTAAGAAAGCACCTCCGCCGCCACCGCCAAGCCGTCAAAGGCACCGAAGAGCATCACCATGGGCCGAAGCCCGCACTCGCCAGCCCGCTCGACCAGCAGCGGATCCAGCCGGATTAGCGCCACCGGATCCCCCGCCGCTACGATTTCCTGCACCCGCCGGTCAAAGACTGCACCTAGCGGGTCGTATCCGTTAGGCGCTTCTGGGAGCAGACGGTGGGAGAGGTCCCCGCTGGCCACCACGGCCACCCGCCGGCCGAGCCGCGCTGCGGCCCGCTGCACGGCAACGCCGAAGCCGTAAAGTTTCCATAGGGGAATAATGGCCATCCCGCAGACGACCACAGGAAGGGCAACGCCGCCTTTTTGCAACCAGTAAAGAGGCGCCGTAACTCCGTGGTCTAGATGGTACCCGTAGTCTTCACCGATCGCCGTCTCGGGAAGCCCGAGCGCCGCCAATTCCTGGCGCAGCGCGTCTGCCAGCGGACTATCCGTCGTTAAAGAAAAACTCACTTCCGGTGCCCCGAAGCGGCCTAAGTTTCCCGCCAGTCTGGACACCGTTACTACACTAATGGCGTCCCAGAGCACCGGCCCGTGGGGCGAAATCACCACCATCGTTTCCGCACCACTCACCGCAATCCTGCGGCCAAGCGCCACAAGCGCCTCCTGGGTCCGCCGCACCTTCCGGGCCTCGGGCCCCCCGACTTCGGGCACCATAATCGGCGGGTGAGGCACTATCCCGCCGATACGAATAAACTCGGCAGGTACTTCTTGCGCAGGAGGCTGTACTACCGTCATACCGAACC
>NZ_JBRAIN010000057.1:0-12529 GCF_052743955.1 Thermodesulfitimonas sp. | reverse complement strand
TCGCCTTGGTGGGCCGTTACCCCGCCAACAAGCTAATGGGACGCGGACCCATCCGGGAGCGGTAACCCCTTTCCTTCCGCCAGGATGCCCCAACAGAAGTGTATCCGGTATTAGCCCCAGTTTCCCAGGGTTATCCCGGTCTCCCGGGCAGGTTATCCACGCGTTACTCACCCGTCCGCCGCTAAGGTATAAGGTAGCAAGCTACCTTATACCCCCGCTCGACTTGCATGTGTTAGGCACGCCGCCAGCGTTCGTCCTGAGCCAGGATCAAACCCTCCATTAAATCCTCTACCTAGAAGTAACACCCCGAGATTCCTACCTCGGATATGCTACCCCAAGCTTCTCCTTCCGCTTTAAGACCTAATGAGGGCTTAACCCTTCTTCCTTGCTTTCCCTCAAAGGACGCGGTATCCTTACGCTCTACCACTGTTCAGTTTTCAAAGACCATTTTGGTGCAGGCAAGATCGAATTCTACACTTTCCGCGCCCCACCGTCAAGCCTGAAATTTATCCCTCTTTGTTTCCAGACCCCTCAAGGGGCGCAGATAAAAATATAGCACAGCCCCCGCGAACGTGTCAACGCCTTTTAAAACAAAAATTTTGGCGAAACCTGTGGCCCCGACAAACCCTTTTCCTCCTAGGTCCCCAGCAACCTCGCCTTATTTGGACGAAAGCCACTCTGTTAATCCCGGAACGCTAACATAGGTACTCGGTACGGTTCCCACAATTACGTTCTCAACCAGTGGAATCTCCGTATTGACCCGCACATCTTTTTTCTGTAGTGGAATCACAATCCGGACGCTCGTATCAAGATGGAGAAAGAAACGGTGCCGCGTCTGGTTGATCCCCGCCGCCTCGAACTTTTCGAGCATCTCAACTTTGACGGCACCCACCGGAACGATACGTACCTTGATGCGCGGCCCATAGTTCGCCAGAATTTGACTTCCTAGTACCTGTCCCAAAGGGATACCAAATTCCTCTTTAGGTAATGTAGCTAGGGTTTTTCTCAACCGTCACCGCCACATCGGAAGCCATCTCGGTAATTTTGACCGCATTCGCCTGGATTAAGACAACTCGCCCTGCCTGGTCCTTATGAATCGCGATTAGGTCTTCGTAACGGATCCCACGGCTAAGGAGTTCAGTTCGTACAGCGTTGTTAACTGCCGCTACCGACATTTGCGTAGCTTTAGCCTCGGCAATAGCCATAATGGTGGGGAAAAGATTATGTTCCACAAAGACAAAGAGCCCACCGCATAAGCCAATAAAGAGAAAGAACCATACGAGGGGACGTACCCGCCGGCGCCTAAACAATTTTCTCCCCTACAAATTTATTTGGCTTCTACCATAAATATTTATGAAGCCATTAGGGGGCTGCGCCAATAAAGACTATCGGTGAAACTTTTAGACTTTCAGGCGGATAAATTTGCGGCGGCCGATGCTCAAAACCATCCCGGCCTCAGGTATAATGCGCGCCGCAGGGTCGCCAACCCGTTCTTCGTTGACCCGCACCCCCCCCTGCGCGATAAGACGCCGGGCTTCGCTGGTGCTTGGGACAAGACCGGCCGCCACCAAAAGCCGCGGCAGGGAAACCCGGCCGTTTTCGAGCATCTCTTTGGGGACCGCAAACTCCGGCATTTCCGCCGGCAACTCCCGCTCTCGAAAAACCCGAATGAACCCCGCCTCCGCTTTGGCTGCAGCTTCCGGCGAGTGAAACTGGCTTACCACTTCCCGGGCTAACCGCATCTTTGCGTCTCGCGGGTGAAGAGTGCCGTTTTCCAAACCAGCTGCGATTGCCCTTACTTCTGCAAGCGGCACGGGAGTAACCAGTTCCAAGTAACGCACGATCAGTGTATCGGGCAGGGACATCAGTTTACCGTACATCTCCCCGGGCGGCTCCGTTATCCCCACGTAATTACCCACGCTTTTAGACATCTTCTGCACACCGTCGAGCCCTTCGAGCAGCGGCATCGTAATGGCCACCTGGGGTTCCTGGCCGTAAGCTACCTGTAATGTTCGCCCCATCAGGAGGTTGAACTTCTGGTCTGTGCCGCCGAGTTCCACGTCCGCCGCAAGGGCAACCGAATCATAACCCTGCATCAGCGGGTAGAAAAATTCGTGAATCGAGATCGGCAGCCCAGCCTTAAAGCGCTTACTGAAGTCTTCGCGTTCTAACATCCGGGCCACTGTATAGTTCGCAGCCAGCTTGATTACTTCCGCAAAGGTGAGCGGTGCCAGCCAGGAGCTATTAAAAACGACCTCGGTCTTATCCGGATCGAGAATCTTGAAAATCTGCTCTTCGTAAGTGCGGGCGTTAGCCCGTACTTCCTCTTCGCTCAGCTGCTTGCGGGTTTCTATTTTCCCGGTCGGATCACCGATCCGGGCTGTAAAATCCCCGAGGATAATAATGGCCCGGTGCCCAAGTTCCTGGAAGTGGCGCATTTTCTGAAGAACAACCGTGTGCCCGAGATGAATATCGGGGGCGGTGGGGTCAAGGCCGAGTTTCACCTTGAGCGGTTGGCCGGTCGCAATAGCACGTTTTAGTTTCTTCTCGAGTTCCTCTTCCAGGATAATCTCGACTGTTCCCCGGCGGATGAGCTCCATCTGCTCAGCAAGAGTCTTCACGTCTCCATCCTGCCTTCTGAAAAGTTTTAAACATTATAGCAACGCGCCCAAATAGCTGACAAGGCAGCAGCGCGCAGGGAAAACTTAAGCGCAGCCAAGAAGAAGAATGTGTTATAATTTAGCCGTATAATTCGCAAGGGCGAGGCGGTTTGGTGGTTTCTCGGAACCGGAAGCAGAAACGGCTTAATCCATGGCGGCTCGCGCTGCTGATCCTACTGCTCTCTTTTTTTGCCCTGGCGTTGAGCGCGTGTGGCATGGTGGTTTACAGCTTAAAGGATATCCCGGCCTTTGACCCCAACCAGTTAGAAGGCTCTTTCGCCACCCTTCTTTACGACAAAAACAGCCACATTATCACCGAGATAGGCCTCCAGAACCGTATTCCCGTAAAACTCAGCGCCATCCCGCTCGAAGTTCAGAACACCTTTCTTGCCGCGGAAGACGTCCGGTTCTACGAACATATCGGCGTCGACCCGCGGGCAATCGCCCGTGCCCTCTACCACAACCTCCGGGGCCGCGGCATCCAGGAAGGCGGCAGCACCATCACCCAGCAACTCGCAAAGAATTGTTTTTTGACGCCGGAACAGACGCTAAAACGTAAAATCCAGGAAGCAATCTTAGCCTTGGAAATCGAACGTCACTACCGGAAACAGGAGATCCTCGAGCTTTACCTGAACCACATCTACTTCGGTGAAGGGGCTTACGGTATCCAGGCGGCGGCAAAGACCTACTTCGACAAAGATGTGAGCGAGTTGACTTTGCCTGAAGGCGCCCTCTTGGCCGGGCTCCCGAAAGCCCCTTCCCTTTATTCACCCATCCGGAACCCCGAGGCAGCCCTCAACCGGCGGAACGTAATTCTCGATAATATGGTCCGTTACGGATTTATCACGGCAGCGGAGGCCCAGGCCGCAAAAGCTGAACCCTTGAACCTAAAACCCGGCAAGGCTACAGGCAAAAAATACCCGCACCCCTATTTTGTCGATTACGTTACGGACGAATTAGTGGAAAAGTACGGTGTCAACCAAGTTTTCCAGGGCGGCCTTAAAGTTTATACCACCCTCGACCCGCGCATCCAGGAGATAGCCGAGCAGGCACTCGCAGACCCGAAAAACTTCCCGCCCTCATACCGCGATGCAGCAGGGCAGCTTGAACCGCAGGGAGCAGTAGTGGTAATTGACCCCTATACCGGCCAGATCAGGGCGCTGGTCGGCGGGCGAGAGTACACCCACCAGCGGGGCCTCAACCGCGCCACGGACATCCACCGGCAACCGGGATCCGCTTTCAAGCCCCTCATCGCCTACGCACCGGCTATAGAGTACCTCGGTTACGGCCCGGCAACAGTCGTAGACGATGTGCCGGTTCAGTTTGGCGGCTACCAGCCCAAGAACTACGACGGCCAGTACCGGGGTTTTATCACCTTGCGCACTGCCCTCGCCTATTCGATAAACATCCCGGCGGTCAAATTGCTCCACAGCGTCGGCCTGCAAAAGGCGATCAATTTCGCGTCCCGGTTCGGGTTCGAATTTTCGCCGGGCAATGAGGGCTTGAGCCTTGCCCTGGGTGGACTTCATAAAGGGGTTACCCCCCTACAGATGGCGCAGGCCTACGCCGCTTTTGCCAACCAGGGGGTTTATATTACGCCCACAGCCATAACGAGAGTCGAGGCGCGAAACGGCGTCGTTCTCGACGAGTTTAAGCCTAAGATGGTCCGCGTGATGAAGCCGACCACTGCCTACCTGGTGACCGATATGCTCCGCTCTGCAGTGGAATACGGTACGGGCACGCGAGCGCGCCTTGGTTCCCGCCCTGTCGCGGGGAAAACCGGCACGACAGACGATAGCAAGGACATCTGGTTTTGCGGCTACACCCCGGAACTCGTAGCCGTTGTCTGGATCGGCCACGATATCCCACGGGAAATGCCCCGGGAGTATGGCGGGCGCTATCCCGCAATGATCTGGCACCAGATCATGAGTAAAGCGCTTCAGGGAACACCGCTCCACAACTTTGCCCGCCCCTCAGGGATCGTGGTGGCAACAGTAGATAAAAAATCGGGGCTTTTGCCGGGACCACTTACGCCTCCGAACGAACAGGTTACCGATCTCTTTGCTGCCGGCACCGTGCCCACAAAAGTTGACGATACCAGGGTACTGGTGGAAATTTGCGCTGCCTCCGGCCTCTTGGCGACCGAAAACTGCCCTGAACGGATAACCAAAGTCCTGATTAAGTGCCCGTACAGCGTCCCCCCGTTCGTCAAGGACTACGCCGAAAGAGTGCCAACGGAGCGCTGCAACCTCCATGGCAGCACAGCTTCGCAAGATACAACCGGCCAGCCGGTATACGGGGAGGAACCGGGAATACCCGTTCCTCCGGGAAACCCCGACGCGAACACCTTCCCGCCGCTTGGCCAGGTAAACCAGTAAAGGATGTGGAAGGGAGAGCCCTTTTGAGAGCTGATAAAATCGATGGCACCATCCTGGCCCGGCTCTTGAAGCAAGCTCTTGCCTGGCTCCAGGAGAATCGCGAAGAGATAAATGCGCTCAACATTTTTCCCGTCCCCGACGGTGATACCGGCACCAACATGTGCGCTACCCTTGAAGCCGCTGTTGCCGCAATCGGCGACCCGGCACCGCACTCCATCGACCTGGTAGCCGCAGCCGCCGCCCGGGGCGCATTGATAGGGGGCCGGGGCAACTCCGGGGTGATCCTCTCCCAGATTATTCACGGTTTCGCCGCCGCGCTCAAGGGAAAGAAGACGGCTGGGGCTTGAGGAAATTGCTGCCGCTATCGCTGCAGGCGCAGAGCACGCCTACCGGGCGGTAGGCAACCCGGTCGAGGGAACAATCCTCACGGTGGTGCGGGAAACCGCAGCCGGGGCGCAGATTTCAGCCCACCGCACCCGCAACCTTTTGCGCCTCCTCGCGTTCATCCTCAGAACCGCAAACCGGAGCCTGGCCCAGACACCCGAATTTCTCCCCTCCCTTAAGGAAGCCGGCGTGGTTGATGCCGGGGGGCGCGGCTTTACCGCTATCCTCGAAGGGGCCTTGCGTGCCACCACGGGAAAAAGTAATTCCCGCAAGCAGACCGGCCCGGCAGCTGACCGGGTGGACGGCGCGGCGGCACCACCGGGCCTCTTCCCCTCCGGTGAGGAAGAAAGCATTAATTACACCTACTGCACCGAATTTTTGGTCAAGGGGCCAGGGCTCAGTAGCAGCGCCCTCCAGGAAGCTTTGCGGCCTCACGGCGACTGCCTCCTGGTTGCAGGCGAAGGCGACCTCCTGCGCGTTCACATCCATACCGACCATCCGGGAATCATCCTCGAAGCGGGCCTAAAATACGGGTCCCTGCACAACATTCGCATCAGCAACATGCGCGACCAGCACCGGGAGAAAATAGAGCCGCAGGCCGGTGTGGCCGTGGTGGCCGTGGCGGCAGGAGGCGGGTTTACAGCGCTCTTCACTAACCTGGGGGCAGCCGTTGTTCCCGGCAGGCAGACAATGAACCCGAGTACAGGGGAAATCGCTGCCGCGGTAGAAAATTTAGGGGCCCGGACCGTTATTATTCTCCCGAATAACCCCAACATTCTCCTGGCCGCGCGGCAGGTACAAAATCTCACCCGCAAGGAAGTGCTCGTGGTGCCCACAACCACGATGCCGCAGGGGCTCGTCGCCCTGCTCGCTTTCAAACCCGAAACCGGTGGGGCCGAAAATGCCGGCAAAATAACCGCTGCCGCCGAAAGAGTCGTTACGGCGGAAATTACCTACGCCTTTAAAGAGGCGCGGATGGAAGGAAAACTTTTTAAGAAGGGCGAATTCATTGCTCTTAGCAACGACGAACTGCTCGCTGCCGGAAGCGATCTTGGCGAAGTTGCGTTTGCGGCTATCCAGAAAATTGCTGCCGGAAAGGAAATCGTCACCCTTTATTACGGGCAGGAAGTGGAGGCCGCGCTGGCCGAATCCCTCGCCGCGCGCCAATCTGCGCTTTTCCCAGAAACGGAAATCGAAGTGCAGTTCGGAGGCCAGCCTTACTACCACTTCCTGATCGCTGCCGAGTAGCAAGTTGCTCCAGTAGAAACCCGTTTGTGGCAGAGGTTTATTCGGGAGGGAAGACTCTTGCGGGAAGTAGCTGTCGTTACCGACAGTACCGCCGACCTGCCGCCAGCGCTAGCGCAGGAAATGGGCATCACCATCGTTCCCCTAAAGGTGATCTTTGGGCGGGAAGTCTACCGGGACGGGGTAGATATTAACCGCGCTACCTTTTACCAGCGCCTGCGTGCCGGTGAAGTGGCTACCACTTCGCAGCCCTCGCCGGGAGAATTCGAAGCCGCCTACCGGCATCTGCTCACAAGGGCGAAAAGCATCGTCTCGATTCACATTTCCCGCAAGCTAAGCAGCACTGTGAACGCCGCCGAAACCGCCCGTTCACTGTCGTCCGAAGCCGACATCACCGTTATTGACTCCCGGCTGGTAGCCGGTGCCCTTGGGCTTGTAGTCCGCGCCGCCGCTAAGGCCGCCCAGGAAGGGAAGACCCGTCCCGAGGTCCTCTCGCTCATCGATCAGCTGATAACGGCTATCAAGGTCTACTTTTCCATAGAGTCCCTTGAATATCTCCACCGGGGCGGGCGGATCGGCGGAGCTCAGGCCCTACTTGGGACCATCCTGAAGATAAACCCGATCCTGACTCTCGCAGACGGCGTCATCCAGCCCTTTGAAAAGGTCCGGGGACAGAAGACGGCCTTGCGACGCCTGGCCGAAATCGCTGTTGCGGCAGCCGGAGACCGGCCCCTTTTCTGTCAGGTCCTAACAGGCGACAACCTCGAAGCAGCAACAACGCTCGCCGGCCTCCTCTCCGGGCTCCCGCCGGGAAGCACGGTAAAAACTAACACCATCGGTGCGGTAGTGGCCGCCCACACCGGTCCCGGCGTCTACGGCCTGGTATTCTGCCCCCAAAGGGCACTCGAACCGACGCTTTGAGAACCTACCCGCGGATCAGACCCGTTAGTTTCGCCACGTCACAATACCGGGTAACGCTTTCTCGGGCCAGGGCGATGGCCCGCGCATCACCCGGACGCACCACCCGGCTCACCTCCGCCAGCCGTTCGACCGTCGTGTAGGTATCGTAATGGACCAGAATTACCGGCACCCCTTTTTCCGCCGCCCGGGCCACAACCTTAACGTCCGGATAAAGCCCTCCCGTAAGGATTAAAACCGAGGTATCGGTTTCGAGCGCAGCCAGCGCAATATCGGCCCGGTCACCCCCCGTTACCACCGCCTTATTCGCCGAACGTCGGAAGTAACCGAGCGCGCTTTCGATCGTCATTGCGCCGACCAGCACATCCTCAACAATATTATCCAGCTTATCCTCGCCGGTGAGGATATCCCCGCCAAGGATTTCGTAAAACTCAGCCACCGTCGGCGCGCTCAGCTCTACCCGGCTCGGAATTATCCCGAGCGTCTCGATACCGCGGGTCGCAAGTACTTCCCGGTAAATACCTTCCGTCTTCGCCAGCAGCACCCGGGGCACGTTGTTGAAGATAACGCCGGCAAAAAGCACCTGCGCTTCCCGGGCGCAACGCGCGATGAACGCCGCGTCGTCAAGGCTCCGGTCATTAGCAGGCCGCAGGACATAGAGAAGCACCGCGCCAAACTCCCGCGCTAGGCTCACCGCATCGAGGCCAAAAGCCGCCATAGCCCAGGGCTGTGCCGTGCCGTCGATCAAAACCGCATCGGTTCCCGCACTGGCCTTTGCGTACGCCTCCCTAACCAGCTGCCGGCAGCGCTCAGCATCCTTGTAGGTGGAGATATAGTACGCCCCAAAGGCGAGCGGCACAAGTTCCCGCACTTCTAAGTTTAGCTTAAGCGTCTCCCGCATCAACAGCCCGTCCCGGTCTTCTACCCCGACGGCACCGGGGGGGCTTCCTATAGGTTTAAAGTAGCCCAGCCGCATCCCCTGCTCCTGAAGCTCAAGGGCCAGTCCTAGAGCAATTGCTGTTTTACCGCTCCCCGTCCTGCCGATAAGATAGAGGTTCGCCATGCTCTCACCTCACCCAATTATAATCTTGACGTCCAACGCCACCGCCCCTTGTTCGTAAGCGAAAACCGGGTTGATATCCATCTCTACGATCTCCGGAAAGTCGCTCACTAAGCGCCCCACGCGACTAATGACGTTAACGAGCGCCCCAATGTCGCGCGGTTTCTCGCCCCGGTAACCGCGCAGGAGCGAGTAGGCCTTTGTTTCCTTGATCATTTCCTCGACCTGCTGCTCACCCATACCCCAAACGAGGCGGAAGGCCACATCTTTCAAAAGGTTGACATAAATACCACCGAGGCCAAAAGCAACCAGGGGGCCAAACTGGATATCCCGCGTAACACCCACGATCAGCTCGGTTCCCTTGGGATACATCTTTTGGACCTCAACGCCATAAACCAGCGCTCGCGGTAAATGTTCGTAGACCCGCTCCATTATCTCCCAGAAAGCCTCCCTGATTTGCTCCGGCGTCTGAAGTCCAACGCGCACACCGCCGATGTCGGTCTTGTGGATGATATCCGGCGAAGCCACCTTCAGCACCACCGGGTAGCCAAGCTCCGCCGCGTAGGTCACCGCCTCGGCCGCCCGCCGCGCCAGCTTTACCGGTGCCACCGGGATGCCGTAAGCCGCCGCAACCTCCATCGCCTCGCTGCCGAGCAGCGTCCGGCGCCGGTCCTCCCAAACACGGTTAAATACCCGGCGGACAACCTCCGGGGTCACGTCCGGGTAAACAGGTAACTCCCCTTTTGCCGGGCGCTCCTTGATGCGGCCGTAGTTAACTAGCCCCCCGAGAGCCCGTACCGCTAACTCCGGAAAGGTGAAGCAGGGGATACCCCTTTCAGTGAGGAGCTCCGCCCCCGGCACTAGGCTTTCACCACCCATATAGACTGCCAGAACCGGCTTTTGGGGGTATTTTTCTTTCACCGCCAGGATCGCCTCAGCCGTCTCCACCGGCTCCGCTACCGCCGTGGGGCAGAGCAGAACCACCGCGCTGTCCACATTCTCATCGCTCAGCACCTTCTCCATAGCAAAGCGAAAACGTTCCGTCCGTGCGTCACCGAGCACATCCACCGGGTTGAAAACGTTCGCCTCCGCAGGTAATTCCCCCCGCAACGTCTCTATCGTCTCCCTGTTGAAGCGAGCCATATCCAGTCCGCCCGCCTCTATGCTATCCGTCGCCACGATGCCCGGCCCCCCCGCATTGGTGACCACCGCCACCCGGCGGCCGCGCGGCACCGGCTGACGGGTGAAAACAACCGCCAGATCGAAAAGCTCGCTCATCGTGCGGACCCGAATGATGCCGGTCTGTTTGAAAGCCGTCTCGTATGCCAGGTCCGAGCCCGCCAGGGCGCCAGTATGGGACGAAGCGGCCTGCGCGCCGGCCTGGCTCGTCCCCGACTTTAAGACGATAACCGGCTTGTACCTGGTCGCCTCATCCGCCACTCGCAAGAAATGTTCGCCGTCCTTCACATCTTCGATGTAGCAAAGGATGACTTTTGTATTCGGGTCGCTGACTGCGTCCGCGATAAAGTCAGCCTCGTTCAGGTCCGCCTTATTCCCCATGCTCACAAAACGCGAAAAGCCGAGGCCCGTCTTCACGCTCCAATCAAGAATGGCAACCAGCATCGCCCCACTCTGGGAAATAAAGGCGATCTCTCCCCGCAAGGGAAAGCCCGCCGCAAAGGAGGCGTTAAGCGGCGTGTGTGTATCTATGATCCCCACGCAGTTTGGCCCCAAGAGAAGCATATTATGGGCGCGGCAAATCTCAACCAGTTCCTTTTCCCGGGCCAACCCCTCCTTCCCCACCTCCTTGAAGCCCGCCGAAATCACGACGAGGCCCTTGACCCCCGCTTTACCACAATCCCGGGTCACGTCGAGGGCCCGTTCTGCCGGAACCACCACCACTGCCAGATCAACCGCCTTACCGATGGCGGAAACCGCCGGGTAAGCTTTAAGCCCCTCTATCTCTGTTTCTTTAGGGTTAACGGGAAAAACAACGCCTTTGTAACCGCTCCCAAGAATGTTTCGGAGAATAACGTTCCCCAGCTTTTCCCGGCTTTTCGAAGCCCCGACAACAGCAATACTTTGGGGGCGGAAGATGGCATCAAGTGCACGCAAAACCCTTCACCTCACCCCGGGAATAACTCCGGAAGTAGCTTTCCCAACTCAAACTAACTTTAGCTTTCGGTAAAAAATGGCGGAATCCTCCGCGTTAAAAACAATTTTCCCGTTAAATTAAAAAAAACCGCCGAAAGGCGGTTTTTAGTTCAGATGTTAGTGATTGTACTAGTAGCAAAAACGTGATTGCCGATGGAAGCAGTAACCGGTAGGGTGCGGATCCAACGGTCTTGTGCCGTTTGCGGGTTATAGAAGAAGAGCGCGCTGTTCGTCGGGTCTACGCCCCGAACCGCAAGCTCCGCCGCTCTGTAAGCCTCCTCGTCCGGCTCCAGATTAATTGAGCCGTCAGCCACCGGGGTAAACTCGTAAATGCCGTTGGTGCACTGAAAGATTACCCCCCGTACGGTCTTCGGGAAAGCTGGGTGGCGCAGACGATTCATAATGACCGCACCAACAGCCACCTTACCCGTAAAGCTCTCTCCCCGCGCCTCCGCGTTGATCACCCGCGCCATAAGTTGCAGGTCCTCCTTGCTTACCGGCAACTGCGAGCCGGACGCGATTTTGAGGACCTGACCGGGGAAGATAAGCGGGCTATCTAAATCGTTCGCTTCCATAAGCCCTTCTACCGTCACGCCGTAAGCACGGCTAATACCCCAGAGGGTATCCCCGGGAACCACCGCATAAGAGAGTTCCCCAGCTGCAACCCGCGTCGTGCCCCCCGGCCACCAAAAGGCCACCACAAAAACAAGCAAAAACAGCGCTATTCGCGGTTTCATCCTCTCCTCCTTTCCCGGACTATTATTTTAACCCGCGAGCAGTTCTTTTTATGCAAGCCATTACCTAGCGAAAAACAAACTTAGCTTGCTCACCAGACGCACCAGAGGGTGCTTGAAGCAGCGTTCTAACTGCCGGTAATCTTCCCGCAGGCAATTGAGTTCCTGCTGCAACAGCCGGTAAATCCCTTTCAAGTTCCCGCCCCGCGCTCAGAACTCGCTGCAGTTCACTTGACAGCCGGGCGTTCTCAGCGGTCAGGCGCCGCTCGTTTTCCCCGTACCGCGCCGTAGTCTGTTGTAGTTTTTGTTTCAAGTCGATAAGCTCCCGTTGCAAGTTCGCTACTTGAGTGCCGTACTGATCGCGAACCTCTGCAAGCCGCGTCCTGCTCTCGCGTTCTTTCTCCTTTTCATGATTAAGCTCTGCCTTTAGGCTGGCGATAGTCTCGTTAAGCCCGGCGATAACCTCGTTTAGACGCATAATTTCCTTTTCGCCCTCCCGGGCCCTACTAACCCAGAGCCGGCATTGGTGAAGAATGCTCTGGGCCTTATCCTCCAACCTTTTTATCTGGTCGCGGTAATAAACAAGCTCCCGCTTCCTAAGCATAAGCAGCAGTTCTTTTTCGGAAAGCTGAGCACTTAAATCTTCATATTGCTCCCGGTAGCGCGCCTGCTGGGCAAGTGCCGCCGCCGCCTGCTGGTAGGCGGCGCTTACCTCGCTAAGCTGCGCCCGCAGCTCCCGCAACCGCTTCTGCCACGCCTCACGCTCCGCAAGGTGGCGCTTCTTCTGTCCCCGGAGCAGGTCAAGAAAGCGTTTCATCACCATATCGTAGGCCGCCTGTGTCGCACTGCTGTAGGACCAGTTATCGCCCTGCTGGAGGAAAAACGGGAAACGCCGCAGCACCCCTTCCACCGCTTGTGGCGTAGCCGGGCGCCAGAAGTTTACCGCCTCAACGATCTGGTTAAGCGAAAGACCCGCCGGGTGGGCCCGCAAAACTT
>NZ_JBRAIN010000056.1:0-12564 GCF_052743955.1 Thermodesulfitimonas sp. | reverse complement strand
GTTTTGGTACCAAGGGTGGGTTTTGGTGGGTGGCTATAGGTTGGCGGTCGATACCGGGGGAACTTTCACCGATTTCTGCCTGATTGGGGACGACGGCACGGTAATTGTTTTCAAGGTTCCTTCCACTCCGGATGATCCCTCGCGCGCGGTGGTTCGGGGTTTTGAAGTTCTTAGGGAAAAGGGAATCGATTTGTCCCGGATCGCTCTTTTTCTTCACGGAACGACGGTGGCGACGAACGCCATTCTCGAGAAAAAAGGGGCGCCTCTGGCGCTGGTTACCACGAAAGGGTTCCGGGATGTCATTTTCATCGGCCGGCAAAACCGTCCCCACCTATACAACCAGTGGGTTACCCGGCCGCAGCCGCTCGTTTCAAGGAATATGGTTTTCGAAGTCAATGAGCGGGTGCGGGCAGACGGTTCGGTGATGGTTGCCCTTGAGGAAGAGGAGATTGCCACGCTGATAGCCCGACTGGGGGAAGTACAGGTTGAAGCGGTCGCGGTTGTCTTTTTGCACTCCTATGCCAACCCTGGACACGAATTGCTTTTTAAAAAGGAGCTGGAACGGCGGCTGCCCCACGTTTCGGTCACCATCTCCTCCGAGATTGTCCCCGAATTCAGGGAGTACGAACGAACGAGTACTACGGTGGTCAACGCTTACGTCCAGCCGGTAGTGGCGCGGTATCTTACAAAGCTTGCCGCGAGTTTAGAGCAAGCAGGGGTAAAAGGCTTCTATGTTATGCAGTCGAGCGGCGGCGTTATTTCTCCAGCGCAGGCCCAGAGGGAAAGCGTGCGGACGGTGCTGAGCGGACCAGCGGGCGGTGTCTTGGCCGGAGTGTACCTAGCACGGTTGACAGGCTACAGGAATCTCATCACTGCCGATATGGGCGGTACCAGCATGGATGTTTCCCTTATTTGTGACGGGGAAGCTAGATACACCGACGAGGGAATGATAGGCGGTTACCCTTTGCGGTTGCCCATGCTTGCGGTGCATACGGTCGGGGCGGGTGGCGGCAGCATTGCCTGGGTGGATGCCGGCGGCGCCCTGCGCGTTGGGCCCCGGAGTGCCGGCGCGGTGCCGGGACCGGCCTGTTACGGGTTGGGCGGAGCAGAGCCTACCGTGACGGACGCCAACTTGGTCTTGGGACGGCTCGGGGCGGCGGATTTTGCCGGCGGGAAGGAGCTGCGCCGGGAGCTGGCGGCGCGCGCAATTGCCGAAAAGGTCGGCGAACCTCTGGGGTTAGGGGTTCAAGAGGCGGCTACGGGTATTGTCCGCGTGGTAAATGCGAATATGGTGCGGGCGATACGGGTCGTTTCGGTGGCGAAAGGCTATGACCCGCGGAACTTTGTTCTCGTTGCCTTCGGCGGCGCGGGACCGCTGCACGCGGTGGAGCTTGCCCGGGAACTCGGTATCCGCCGCATCCTGATTCCGCCCTTTCCTGGGGTTACCTCCGCCTGGGGGATGCTGGCAGCCGATTTTCGCCGGGATTACACTCTCACCTGGGTAAAAGAGCTGCGGCCGGGAATGGAGGCAGAACTGGCGGAACTCGCGGGCAAGCTTACCCGGCGCGGGTGGGAGGATCTCTTCCGGGAGGGGTTTGCGGCCCAGGATATCACGCTTGCGCCCTTGATCGATCTCCGTTACAAGGGGCAGTCCTGCGCGTTGACCCTCCCCTTGCCCGATCCGGCGGTGCCGGATTTTGCGGGCGTTCTTGCCCGTTCCTTCCACGGGGCGCACATCCAGCTTTATGGCTACGCGCGGGAAGAGGCGCCGGTCGAGGTGATGGCGCTGCGGTTAGTGGCAACGGGGCGATTGCCGGTCCCGAAACCGCCGGCGCGGCAGGGCGTATCATCACCTGCACCCTATGGGGAGAGAAGTGTTTATTTCGCGGCGGAGCATGTGGCGGTGCCTGTTTACCGCCGGAGTGAGGTCGGAGCCGGGTGGGCGGTGGATGGGCCGGCGGTCATCACCCAGGCCGATTCCACCACCCTTTTGTGGCCGGGCGACCGCGCTTATGGGGACGAATGGGGAAACATCATTATCGAAACGGGAGGATGCTGATGGGGATCGACCCGGTAACGCTCGAGGTCCTGCGGAACGCGCTACAATCAATAGCTGAGGAAATGGGGGTTACTCTGACCCGGACGGCGTTGTCGCCCAACATCAAGGACCGGCGGGACTGCTCCACAGCTATCTACACGGTGCGCGGGGAACTCGTGGCCCAGGCAGAGCATATCCCGCTCCATCTGGGGCTGATGCCTACCGTAGTAAAAAAGACGCTCGCGTTTTATCCTCCCGAGACGCTTAGCCCCGGCGATACAATCATCATCAACGATCCCTACACCAGCGGCTCGCACCTGCCGGATATCTGTCTGATTTCGCCCGTTTTTGTGGGAGAGGAGTTGCTGGGCATTGTGGCCAATCTTGCCCACCACGTGGACGTGGGCGGGATGGTTCCCGGAAGTATGGCGACCACAGCCACCGAGATTTTTCAGGAGGGCATCCGCATCCCCCCAGTCAAGCTCTCGCGGGGCGGGAAGCTCAACGAAGAGTTGCTGCGCGTACTGGCGCAAAACGTTCGGAACGCCGCTATCTTCTGGGGAGACATTCAAGCCCAGATGGCCGCGAATACGGTGGGCGCCAGGAGGCTTGCGGAACTGGCGGCGCGCGTTGGCAGCGCGGAATTAAAGCGCTACCTGCGGGCGGTTATTGACTATGCGGCGCGGCGCTTCCGCGCGGCCTTGAAAGAGTTACCACCGGGGACTTATACCTTTACCGATTATCTTGAGGGCGACGGCCTGACCGCCGACCCGATAAGGATTACGGCTACAGTCACGATCGGGGAGGAGGGCCTTAAGGTCGATTTCACGGGGACGAGTCCCCAGGTGAAAGGGCCAGTTAACGCTACCCGGGGCGTCACCCTGGCCTGCGTTTATTACGCGGTGAAGGCCGTCTGCGATCCTGAGTTGCCGGCAAGCGAGGGGATTGCCTACCCGCTCATGGTGATTACGCCGCCAGGGACCTTGGTAAACCCTACGTTTCCTGCTCCCGTAGCCCACGCGAATATCAACACGGCGCAGCGGATCGCCGACGTGGTGTTCGGTGCTTTGGCCCAGGCCGTACCGGAACGAGTGGCTGCGGCAGGAACCGGGAGTATGTCCAACTTCGCTATCGGTGGTTTGGATAGTGGGGGACGCTACTATTCCTACATCGAGACTTACGGCGGTGGGCAGGGGGGTAAGTGCGGCCAAGACGGTATGGATGGCGTTCACGTGAATATGACCAATACGTTGAACACGCCCGTTGAGGTTATCGAGATGGAGTACCCGCTCCTGGTGGCACGGTACGGTCTGGTCCCCGATTCCGGAGGCCCTGGCGAGTACCGTGGCGGCTGCGGGCTTTGCCGCGAGATTATGCTGTTGCGGGAAGCTACTGTTTCGGTAAGTACGGAACGCAGTTCGTTTACCCCCTGGGGCCTGGCCGGAGGTTTACCAGGCAGAAATTCCCGTTGCCTGCTTAAACGTCCCGGCGGCGATTGGGAAATGATGCCGGGGAAATTTACCCTGACGGTGCCTGCCGGGACGACGATCATTTTAGAGACGGCAGGCGGCGGTGGCTTTGGTGACCCGCGCGCCCGCGCTCCGGAAGCGGTGCGGCGGGATGTTAAGAATGGCCTTGTATCGCCTCAGACGGCCCTTGCGGACTACGGTGTGGTTTTGAACGAGGACTGCGAAATCGATTGGGAAGCAACGCAGGCAAAACGGCGCAAAACTAAAAGGCTTCCCTGAATGCCGGGAAGCCCTTCGATTCTTATTCTTTATCCGGCGTGCTGCAGAAACGGGTAGACCTGTTACGGGAACTTAGCCTGGGAGCGCTCTAGCCAGGAAGCCGCAACCGATCAGAGCCCCGACGCCGAGGATGGCCAAGATTAGGAGCGCCACCTCCCAGCCGCCCATCGGGCCCTTCCCCATCTGGCCGGTTAGCTGGCCGCTTTCATCTTTCAGGAGGCTCAAGAGCGTCTGCCGCATCACTTTCACCTCCTTCCCCTCGGTCCGGTTGCTTTAGAGAGCCATTTGCGTTTCGCGGTCTGTGAGTCTATTTTAGCAAACAATTTACCGCCAGGCTATAGCTTAACCGGATAATCTCAAGAATGGCCACGTGCTAAAGCATAACTCTTGCTGCCCGGGAATTTTTGTCTTAGAATAGTTTTGTATATTTAAAAACATTAAATTTTGCCCGATTTGGGAGAGGAGTTGAGTTAGTGGAGACGAAGGTTCTGCTCACAGAGAAGGAACTGCCTCTTGCCTGGTACAATATCCAGGCCGATATGCCTAATCTGCCTAAGCCACCTTTGCATCCGGTGACCAAGCGGCCAGTGGGACCGGAGGATCTGGCGCCCATTTTTCCGCTGGAACTGATTAAACAGGAGGTCACTCGGGAACGCTGGGTGCCCATTCCGGAAGAGGTACTCGCAATTTACCGGTTATGGCGTCCGAGCCCTCTTATTCGAGCGCGGCGGTTAGAGCAGATACTTCAGACGCCGGCGCGGATATATTACAAGTATGAAGGGGTGAGCCCGGCCGGTAGCCATAAGCTGAACACGGCGGTACCTCAGGCCTACTACAACAAACAGGCGGGAATAAAACGCCTGGCGACCGAGACGGGTGCGGGCCAGTGGGGTAGTGCGCTTTCGATGGCTTGCAACTTTTTCGGCATGGAATGTACCGTTTACATGGTCAAGGTAAGTTACCACCAGAAGCCTTACCGGCGGATCTTGATGCAGGTTTTCGGGGCTGAAGTTCTGGCGAGCCCAACTGACAGGACGCAGTCGGGTCGGGCGATCTTATCGCAGAACCCCGATTCTCCGGGAAGCCTTGGGATCGCCATCAGCGAGGCGGTCGAGGACGCCGCCACGCACGGCGATACGAACTATTCCCTTGGGAGCGTTCTGAATCATGTACTGCTCCACCAGACCGTAATCGGGCTGGAGGCCAAGGCCCAGATGGAGAAGGCCGGGGATTATCCGGACGTGGTTATCGGCTGTGTTGGGGGCGGCTCGAACTATGCGGGTCTGGCTTTCCCCTTTTTGCAGGACCGGTTCACCGGGAAGGCGCAGAGCCGGTTTATCGCTGTTGAGCCGTCGGCCTGCCCGACCCTTACCAGGGGGCTTCATACTTACGATTTCGGTGACGTAGCGGGATTAACGCCGCTCATCTATATGTATACTCTCGGCAAGGATTTTATGCCGCCGGCAATTCACGCCGGCGGACTGCGCTATCACGGCGACGCGCCGCTTCTGTGTCAGTTGGTGGCGGATGGTTTCATTGAGGCGCGGGCTTACGGCCAGCGGCAGGTTTTCGATGCAGCGGTTCAATTTGCGCGGGCGGAGGGTGTCGTTCCCGCTCCCGAGTCGGCGCACGCTATCAAGTGCGCCATCGACGAGGCGCTGGCGGCCAGGGAAGCGGGTGAGGCGCGGGTTATCCTCTTTAACCTGAGCGGTCACGGCCACTTTGACCTGGCGGCTTATGATGCCTATTTGGCGGGAGAATTACAGGATTACGCGCTACCAGAAGAAGAACTGCAGCGCTCGTTGGCGCGGCTGCCGAAGGTGGAATAGAGATGCATTTGCGCGGCACCCAGCAAATTAACGCGGTAGGGGAACTCGAAATAGGCGGTATCAGTGCGGTGGCGCTGGCCCAGAAGTTTGGGACGCCGCTTTACGTGGTGGATGAAGTCCTTTTTCGGGAAAATTGCCGGCGGTACCGTAAGGCCTTCGGTCCGGAGAACCGGGTTGTTTACGCGGGCAAAGCCCTTCTCTGCACCGCGATCTGCCGGCTGGTTGCGGAAGAAGGGCTGTGCCTCGATGTATCCTCTGGTGGCGAGCTTTATACAGCACTCACGGCCGGTTTTCCAGCAGGGCGTATCTATTTCCACGGTAACAATAAAACGCCGGATGAAATCCGCCAAGGGCTTGAAGCCGGCGTGGGCCGGTTCGTGGTGGATAACCTTTATGAACTGACCCTGCTCGACCGCCTGGCTGGTGATGCGGGACGGCGGCAGGAGATTCTGCTGCGCCTTACACCTGGTATCGAAGCGCACACCCACGAGTACATCCGCACCGGCCAGATCGACTCCAAATTCGGTTTGCCGATCGCCACAGGGCAGGCGCTGGCGGGTATCCGGCAGGCGCTTGAATCTCCTAATTTGAAGCTGGTGGGCTTACACTGTCATATTGGCTCCCAGATCTTCGATTTGGAGCCTTTCCGGGAGGCGGCCCGGGTGATGCTCCGGTTCGCCGTGGAAGTCCGGGAAGCTACCGGTTGGGTTATAGAGGAGCTTGATCTTGGCGGCGGGTTAGGTATCTACTATGTGCAGGGTGACGACCCGCCGGCCATTGAGGAGTACGCGGCGGCGATCCGGGAAACGGTGCGGGAAGCGGTTGGTGAACTCGGGTTGCCTTTGCCGCGGCTGGTTGTGGAACCAGGGCGGTCGATAGCGGGACCGGCGGGGACGACGCTCTACACCGTGGGGGGGGTCAAGGAGATTCCGGGCGTGCGGCTTTACGTTATGGTGGATGGCGGAATGAACGATAATATCCGCCCAGCACTTTACCGGGCCCGCTACGAAGCGGCGCTGGCCAACCGGATGCGGGAGGAGCCGGTGACACCCGTCACTGTAGCCGGGAAGTGCTGCGAGTCGGGTGACATCCTCATCCATAACGTTCGTCTGCCCTATCCTGCGCCGGGGGATATCCTCGCCGTGCCGGCAACCGGCGCTTACAATTACGCGATGTCCATGAACTATAACCGTATACCTCGCCCGGCGATGGTTCTGGTCGGTGACGGCCGGGCGGAGGTGATTGTGGCCCGGGAAAGTTTTGCCGATCTTACCCGTAACGACCGGATTCCAGAACGTCTATGGAAGTAATAACCACTCACCTGCTAACCGATTTTGATGGCCTGGCGGCGATGGTAGCGGCCAAAAAGCTTTACCCGGGGGCGTTGCTCGTTTTACCCGGTAAGGCAAGCCGTGCCGTCGAGGATTTTTTAGCCTTGCATAAGGACGCCCTGCTGATTGAAGACGCAAAGAATGTCAACCTAGGCCGGGTTAGGCGCTTAATCCTCGTTGATACCAGGAACCCGCGGCGGATCGGCTTTTTAAACGCCCTCACCGAGCGGGCAGACGTGGAGATACACATCTACGACCACCATCCGGCCCACGAAGACGATGTGCGGGGGACGCTTGAGGTGGTTGAACCCCTAGGAGCGACTACGACCCTTCTGGTAGAAAGGATTCGGGAGGCAGGGATAGAGCTTTCTCCCTTTGAAGCGACGGTTTTAGCCTTAGGAGTATACGAAGATACCGGGAGCTTGCTCTACCCGAGCACCACCTATCGGGATGCGGCGGCGGTCGGGTTTCTTTTATCCTGTGGCGCAAACCTCGCGGTGGTAGCGAACTTCCTCGAACGGCCGCTCGCGGCGGAGCAACAAGAATTACTCAAGGAACTTATCTTGAATGCCGAGCGCCACCTGGTCAACGGCCTTAAGGTGCTCGTCACTTGGGCGCGGAGCGACGAATTCTTCGACGGGCTGGCCATTCTGACGCATAAGTTAGTAGAGATCGAACAGCTTGACGTCGTTTTTACTATTGTGGAAATGGTTGACCGGGTTTACGTTACCGGGCGCTCCGGTCTTCCCGAGGTCGATGTGCGGGCTGTTTTGCAGCACTTTGGCGGTGGTGGGCACCCGGCCGCAGCGGCGGCGGTGGTAAAGCGGGTAACGGTAGAAGAAGTCAAGGAGAGACTCCTAAAGTGGCTTAGCGAGGCGGTGCGGGCGCCACTTACGGTGGCCGAGATTATGAGTTCCCCCGTTAAAACTGTATCTCCGGAAACGACTATCGCTGAAGCGGCACAGGTAATGCTGCGCTACGGTCATAGCGGCCTCCCGGTCGTTCGGGAAGGCCAGTTGGTCGGGATTTTGTCCCGCCGGGACTGCGATAAGGCCCAGCGGCATAACCTCACCCACGCTCCCGTGAAGGCCTTTATGAGCCACCAGGTCGTCACGGTGGAACCTTACCTGCCGGTGAGTGATGCCCAGACCCTGATGATCCAGCACAATATCGGCAGGCTTCCCGTTGTTGAAGGAGGACGGCTTGTCGGCATCATCTCCCGTACCGATATCCTGCGCACGCTGCATCCTGATTTTAAACCCCAGTTTTGCTTGCTCTACACGCCAGGATCGCCATCGGTGGGGAAACGGAATGTTGCCGCGCTTTTACGAGCAGGTCTGACCGCCCCGGTGCTAGGCGTTTTGGAGCGCCTGGGCGCGAGGGCCCAGGAAAACGGTGGTGCAGCCTTTCTAGCAGGGGAAACGGTGCGGGACTTCCTTCTTGGTCTTGGGCCGCGGGAACTTAGAGTAGTAGTGGAAGGTGAGGCCCTGTCACTTGCTACGGCGGTGGCGACGGAAGCGAAACTGCGGCTGAAGCAGACGGCGCGGCAGGGCGGGGCTGTTCTCCTACTTTCCGACGGTTACCAGTGCTACGTGAGCGAGGCCCAGCCCGGTTTCTTTGAGTACGCTCTGGGTATCCAGGTGAATAACCGGTCCTTGCACCAAGAGCTTTACCGGCAGGACTTTACCATTGATGCTCTGGCGGTAGAACTTGCACCGGGGCGCTTCGGGGAGGTTATCGACTATTTTGGCGGGCGGGAGGACTTGAAATTTGGCCTGGTGCGCGTCCTTCACAACCGGAGCTTCGCCGAAGAACCCCTGCGGGTGTTGCGGGCAGTTTGGCTGGCGGAACGCTGCAATTTCCAAATCGAGCGCCAGACCTTAAAGCTTCTGCGGGAGGCGGTGCGCGACGGGGTTCTGGAGCGAGTTGCGCCGCCGGACTTGTGGCGGGTGGTACGCGCTTACCTGGAGGACGAAAGGGCTTCGCGCTTTTTAGGGCGCTGCGCCGAGTTGGACATTTGGCCTTACATCTTTCCGGTGGCGAGCCACTGGGAAGTGGAGCCGGTGCTCACCTACCTACCGCAGGCTTTCAAGGCGCTCGAATCGTGGGGGATAGTCTTAAAGTCGCGATGGCTCACCTACTTCATCACCGCTGTCCACTGGACCAACATACCTTCGGCTCAGGCGCTCTGCGAGCGGTACCGTTTTGGCCGGTACACGACAGCTAAAGTCGTGGCTGCGGTGTCCCGGTGGCAGGAGCTTTTAGGAAGGCTTACGGCACGGGGCCAGGTGGACATAATCACTTTAGCTAAAGCGATATTCGATCTGCCGCGTGAGGCCTATCCGCTCCTTTACGTTTTGCTGAGTGAAGAAGGTTACCAGAACCGCTTTCGGGAGGTTTTACACACCATCTGGCTTAATAAACCGCGGCTAACCGGTAAGGATATTAAAGAAATGGGCCAGATTCCAGGGCTGCTTTACCGGGAGGTAATCAGTGCGGTTTGGCGGGCCCGCCTGGAAGGCCTGGTAAAAACTTCCGAAGAAGAGTTGGCCTTCGCGCGCGCTTACCTGGCGCGGTGTGGCACGCCACCGCAGGGGAGTAGGTTTTGGCGCCCTGTATTAAGGTATGGTCGGGAACGAAACGAGAGAGATAGCTGCCAGCGAAACAGCCTGACGGCGTCTTCTCAGAGGAGAGGAAGTAGTGTTTAATCTGCCTTCGGCTTACGAAATTATCCTGCTCACTCCGGCGGTGGTAGTGGGGCTGACGGTGCACGAGTTTGCTCACGGCTGGGTGGCGGATAGGTGTGGCGATCCTACAGCGCGCTATGCCGGGCGCCTGACGTTGAACCCCTTGAAACACGTAGACCCGGTCGGGCTTTTGCTTCTTTATCTCGCGGGTTTCGGCTGGGCACGGCCGGTACCGGTCAATCCGTATAATTTCCGGAACCGCCGGCAAGGGATGCTACTTGTTTCGCTTGCCGGGCCGGTAGCGAACCTTGGGGTCGCCTTGCTTGCGGCGGTCCTCCTGGGATTGTTAGGGATGGGCAACTCTCCCCTCAACGATCTCTTGCGGGCGATGATCTGGATTAATGTTGTGCTCGCAGTTTTCAATCTGCTTCCTGTGCCGCCGCTTGATGGTTCCAAGGTATTGGCTGCGCTTGTGTCCGGGCGGCAGGAGTGGCTTTACTGGCTGGAGCAATACGGTATAATAATTCTCGTGGTGCTCGTTTTTAGCGGCGTCATCGGTCTTCTCCTGAAGATCGCAATTACGCCGCTTGCCGGTTTGTTTCTTAACTTTGCCTATGGGCTGGCCACCCTTATGCGCTGATACGGTATAAAAGGGAGGAAACTTCTTTTGCGTATTTTAAGCGGTATGCGTCCTACGGGGCGCCTGCATTTGGGGCACCTGAGCGTTTTGGAAAACTGGCTGCGGCTTCAGGCAGCGAACGAGTGCTTCTTTTTTGTTGCTGATTGGCACGCGCTGACCACCGAGTACGAAAAACCGCAGATGATTAAAGAATTTGCGCGCGAAATGGTAGCCGACTGGTTGGCGGTGGGCATTGACCCGGAAAAGAGCGTGGTCTTCGTCCAGTCCCAAGTGCCGCACCATGCGGAGCTCCACCTGATCTTTTCGATGTTCACGCCCTTATCCTGGCTGGAGCGGGTGCCGACCTACAAAGACCAGGTGCGCAAACTGGCCGAATTAGGGAAAGACATCACCACTTATGGCTTTTTAGGTTACCCGCTTCTTCAGGCGGCCGACATCCTTATCTACCTGGCGGAAGGGGTGCCCGTTGGGGAGGACCAACTTCCCCATATTGAGCTCTGCCGTGAGGTGGCCCGGCGCTTCAATTTCCTGTACGCTCCCGTTTTCCCGGAGCCGCAGGGGATTTTGGCGGAGATCAAGCTGGTTCCTGGGATTGATGGGCAAAAGATGAGCAAGAGTTACCACAACGAGATTCCGCTCACCGCCTCGGCTGAGGAGATCGGCAGGCTGGTCAACCGGATGGTAACCGACCCGGCCCGGATCCATAAAAACGATCCCGGTCACCCCGAGGTGTGCACCGTCTTCAAATACCACGAGATTTACAACCAGGCGGAGGCAGCGGAAATAGAAGCCGCCTGCCGGGCGGGCCGGATCGGCTGCGTCGGCTGCAAGAAAAAGCTGGCGGCTATCCTCGACGGTGTACTGGGGCCTGTTCGGGAGCGACGCGCGGCGCTCGTCACACGGAACGGGTATATCGAAGAGGTGCTGCACGCCGGGTGCGAGAGGGCGCGCCGGGTGGCGGGGGAGACGCTCGCCCGCGTCCGGGCGGTGCTCAATATGTAAAACCTCTATTTTGCCAAGCGGAGCTGGTGTTGCGTTCTGCTCTGGTTGCTGATCGCCCTGGGCGTTGCGGGGCTGATGCTGCTCTTCGTCTTCGGGCGGCTCTCTCTTAAATTGGCGTACGAACAGGAGGAGGCTGATGACTGTTTGTTTTTCGAGGCTACAGCCTTCTGGGGACTCTACCGCTACCGGTTGCAGGTGCCGGCTGTTGCCGTGGAGCGCGCCGGGGATAGCGAGGCCGGTCTGCGCTGGCGGGAAATCCGGGGCGAACGCGCCGGCGGGCAAGAAGAGCAGTTTGCGCGGCTAGCAGCCGTTTACCACCTGGTGCGCCGCTTCTGGAATTTTTGTACGCATAACTGGCAGGTAGTGCATTACCTGTGGGATTGCCCCCGGGTGACGCGGCTCGAGTGGCAAACCGTTATCGGCACCGGTGACCCGGCGACTACCGGGGTGGCCGCCGGGGTGCTCTGGGGCGCTAAAGGTTGCCTGATGGGGTGCTTTGCCGGGCGGCTTAGGGCGCCAGCGGCCATTCTTGTTTTGCCCGATTTTTTTACCCCGGCCTTTAAAGTTTCTTTTAATATGGCGGCGTATTTAGAGTTGCGGCACCTGATAGGGGTTGCTTTTATTTTTCTGCGGTCGCGGCGGCAGCGGGACGCCCGACTACCCTTTCATCCGGCAGCGGTCCAACCGGGAGGGGACGCACGGTGAAGATTGATGGTTACCGGTTCGGGGAGATCATCATCGACGGGAGACGGTACACCAGTGACGTTCTCATCATGCCCGACAAGGTTCTTTCTTGGTGGCGTAAGGCGGGCCATGCGGTGGCGGTGGCCGACCTAGTAGAGGCCATCAGTGTCCAACCGGAGTTTCTCATCATCGGGACGGGGGCTTACGGTGTGGTTCGCGTTCTGCCAGAAGTAAAGAGTTTTCTTGCGCGGGAAGGAGTTGTGCTGATCGCCGCGCCTACTGCTGAGGCCTGCTGCCGGTATAACGAGTTAGCTGCTAAACACCGGGTAGTGGCCGGCCTGCACCTTACCTGTTAACCTTTTTCTGATCTTCTCTTTTTAATGTGGCTTTTGTAGGCATATTTAAGATTTTTTGTGTTATGTTTATTTTTGCCTTTTTTATTCGCTGAAGGGCTCGCCTTCCTTTTTCGACATCGGGCTGCATATTTATCGCTATAACCGCCCATTTTAAATTATAAGAACATGAATAAAAACAAAAGCGCCTGTAAACTTTGGGGCTTGTTCCGTTTTGGGTGGCAAGCAGGATTAGGGGCCTGGACTTGAGAA
>NZ_JBRAIN010000055.1:0-12673 GCF_052743955.1 Thermodesulfitimonas sp. | reverse complement strand
GACCCGGGAAGGCAAGACCCAGCTTTGTTATAGGCCCACAGCACCCGTGAATTTTATGGTATACTGGTAAAAGCATAGGGATAGGAGGAAACAGCGGTGGCTGGCGCTACTTTGTACGGTGTGATTCTTGCCGGCGGCAGCGGCGAGCGTTTCTGGCCGGTAAGCTCTAAAAACCGCCCGAAGCAGTTTCTACACCTTATCGGCGAGAAGACAATGCTCCAGCAGACGGTGGAACGGCTGGTGGGGCTCGTCAAACCGTCCGATATCCTTATTTTGACCGGCCGCGGCTACGGCAACCTGGTGCGGGAACAGGTACCCGAGATCCCCGCCGCAAACGTCATTGAAGAACCGACCGGGCGGGATACGGCGGCGGCGGTAGGGCTGGCGGCACAGCTCCTTAGCCGGCGTGACCCGGAAGGAGTGATGGTGGTCCTTCCTGCCGACCACTATATTGCGGATGTGGAGCGCTTCCGCCGCGTGCTGGCGACTGCCGTGGCCGCAGCCCAGAATGGTGAATGGCTAGTAACGCTCGGTATTACGCCGACCCGGCCAGAAACCGGCTACGGCTACATCCAGCGGGGTGAGCTCTTACGTACTGCGGGCAGCCTCGCTCTTTACCGGGTCTTACGCTTTACGGAAAAACCCGACCTCAACCGGGCCCGGCGTTTCTTGGCGAGCGGAAAGTACTTCTGGAACAGCGGGATGTTTGTCTGGCGTACCGACTTGATCCAAGCGTTGATTCAAGAGCACCTCCCGGAACTCGCCGCCGGCCTCGAAGCGATAGGGGCCGCGCTCGGCTCGGAAGCGGAAGGACCTACAATGGAGCGAATTTACCCCACCCTCCCGAAGATTTCCATCGACTACGGCGTTATGGAGCGGGCGAAAAACGTGCTGGTTATTCCCGCCGACTTTGGCTGGGACGACGTCGGTACGTGGCCGGCGTGGGCTCGCTATGGCGGCACCGCCGACGGGCAGGGCAACGTCATTGAAGGGCGAGGCGTGCTGGTCGAGAGCTCCGGCTGCGTTATCCGGGCCGCCAACCACGTGATAGGCGCCTTAGGCATCCGGGACCTCGTGATTGTGGAGGAAGACGGGCGGCTTTTGGTCTGTGCGAAGGAGCGCGCGCAGGAAATAAAGCGGCTGGTAGCGGCGCTCAAGGAGGCGGGGTTCGATGGCGCGGTTTAACCCGCACATCTTCCGGGCTTACGATATCAGAGGCGTGGCGGCGCGGGATTTGACCGACACGGTCGTTTTTGCTTTGGGACAAGCCCTCGGAACGTTTTTCTCCCAAGAGGGCGACAAGAGAGTCTTCGTGGGGCGGGATAACCGCCTCAGTTCCCCGCGGTTGCGGGACGCCCTGGTGAAAGGGCTGGTCGCCAGCGGGTGCGACGTGCGTGATATAGGCGAAGTGGTAACGCCGGTACTCTACTTCGCGTGCGCGGCACAGGGGACTGGCAACGGCGTAATGATTACCGCGAGCCATAACCCCGCGGAGGAAAACGGTTTCAAGATCGTGGCCGGCGGGGTGGCGATCTACGGGGAAACCATCCAGCAGCTTCGAAAGATAATGGAAGGCGCTCTTTTTACTTCCGGTAAAGGAAGCGTCCGCCAAGAAGACGTTATCCCCGCCTACCTCACGATGCTCCAGGAAAAGATTAGACTCGGGCCGCGCCGCCTCAAAGTCGCGGTCGACTGCGGCAACGGCACCGCCTCGCTTTTTGCCACGGAAATCCTCCGCCGGTGGGGCTGCGAAGTGGTCCCGCTCTTCTGCGAATCGGACGGCGCCTTCCCCCACCACCAGCCGGACCCGGTAAAGACCGCAAACCTGCACGAACTGCGGCGCGCCGTCATAGAGGAGGGCTGCGATCTCGGTGTGGGTTATGACGGGGACGCCGACCGGTTAGGGGTGGTGGACGATAAAGGCAGCATCATCTGGGGCGATAAGCTGATGATCCTTTTCTGGCGCGAGATTCTCCCCCGCCACCCGGATAAGCCCTGCCTTGTGGAAGTGAAGTGCTCGCAGGCGCTGGTCGACGAAATCCTGCGGTTGGGCGGGCGGCCGTTTTTCTGGAAAACCGGGCACTCGCTCGTAAAGGCGAAAATGAGGGAGGTGGGCGCCGTTTTCACCGGCGAGATGTCCGGGCACCTCTTCTTCGCCGACGAGTATTACGGTTTTGACGACGCCTTTTACGCCACCGGCAGGCTCCTGCGCATCCTTTCACATACGGATCAGCCGCTGTCGGCACTGCTTGCCGATGTGCCGCAGTATTACGCCACCGCGGAAACCCGGATCCCCTGTCCCGACGAACAGAAGTTCGCGGTTGTGGCGGGGCTGGCCGCCCATTTCCGGAAAACCAACGAAGTCATCACTGTTGACGGCGCGCGGGTTCTTTTTGAAAACGGCTGGGGGCTCGTGCGGGCCTCAAACACCCAGCCGGTGCTCGTCGCCCGGTGCGAGGCCAAGACGCCAGCCGGCCTGGAGCAGATTTGCAGTGTGATGCACAGCGCGATCACCGCCGTTGCCGGCATCCCCGGTTTTGCCTGGGAGTTTTAGGCGCCACCAACCCATATGACCGCAACGTCAACCTTCCCGGCAGCGGCCCGGATCTCGGGATCACCGGTGACCACCGGCGCGCCAAGTTCGTAAGCCAAGCTTACGACAAAGGCATCGGCGTACGAAAGACCGCCCCGGGCCTTAATCCGGGCCGCCTCTCTCACTCTTTCCCACGGCACCTCTACCAGCACCAGCGCCTCTTCCATTAACGTATGGCGGACGATCCCTTCGGCAGCCTTATCGCCGTACCGGCGCATAATAGACTTTTCCAAGGCTGATAACGCTTAGGTAAACCGTTGTATCTTCGTCCGCAATGATTCTGGCAACCGTGTCGGCACCCGCCTCATCCCCTACCAGTGCAAGGAGAGCGTAGCTGTCGAAAACAACCTTCTTATCTTGTTTCTTTCGCTTCATCTTCCCGCTCCAAACGGCGTTCTTCAAGCAGCAAACTGGTAAGGCTTTCGCCGCCCCTTGCCCGGTACTTCCCTCTAAGGGATAAAAGCGGGTGACGCGGCAGCGGCCGCAGAATGATTGCTCCCTCGGCTTCTTCAATCAAGAGCCTGTCACCCTTCTGTAGCCCGTAACGCCTTCTGAGCACCACAGGGATGGCTATTTGCCCCTTTCCAGACAAGGTGACTTTCATTCTTGTCTTACCTCCGTATATTTCTTACTTTACAAAACTATACTACGCCTCTGGGTAAGACTAACAGACCAAAAGTAAAAAAACCGGGAAGTTCTGCCCGGTTGAGTTCTTTGTTCTGCAAGCCTCGCACTTATACTTCTTTTACGCCATCTTTTCGATAATCGCCGTCGCCATCTCGCTGGTCCTGGCGCTGCCGCCCAAGTCGTAGGTAACGGTTTTCCCTTCCGCCAGGACGGCGGTCACACCCCGCATCACCCGCTCTGCGGCCGCGAATTCCCCTAAGTGCTTGAGCATCATTACTCCCGAAAGAATGGTGGCGAGAGGATTGACCTTATCCATACCCGCGTACTTCGGGGCGCTCCCGTGTACCGGCTCAAAGACCGCCATCTCGTCCCCGACGTTTGCCCCAGGCGCCACGCCAAGACCGCCCACTAAGCCTGCCGCCAGGTCGGAAAGGATGTCGCCGTAGAGGTTAGGCATCACCAGGACGTCGTAGTTCTCGGGCGCCTGGACAAGCTTCATCGCCATCGCATCCACTAACATCTCTTCGAACTGGATCTCCGGGTAATCGCCCGCCACCTTCCGGGCGCACTCTAAGAAAAGGCCGTCGCTGAGCTTCATGATGTTCGCTTTCGTCACCACGGTAACCTTCTGGCGCTTCTCGCGCCGGGCAAGTTCGAAGGCGAAGCGCGCGATCCGCTCGGAGGCGGCGCGGGTGATGATTTTGATGCTTTCCGCCGCGTCTTTCCCTACCCGGTGCTCGATGCCCGCGTAAAGGTCCTCGGTGTTCTCCCGAACGATGATCAGATCCACATTCTCGTAGCGGGTCTTGATCCCGGGAAGCGTCCGTGCCGGCCGGACGCAGGCGTAGAGGTCGAGCTCCTGCCGGAGCGTCACGTTGACGCTCCGGAAGCCCTTCCCTATCGGTGTGGTGAGCGGCCCTTTTAACGCCACGCGGTTGCGCTTGATCGATTCGAGGACGTGGTCCGGGAGGGGCGTGCCGTAAGCCGCGATCACCTTCTCCCCGGCCTCCACGACTTCCCACTCGATCGGCGCGCCGGAAGCATCTAACACCCGCCGGGCGGCCGTGATGATATCCGGCCCGATCCCGTCGCCCGGAATGAGCGTCACCCTGTGCATTAACCCTTCCTCCCCGCAAAGCTTCTATCCGAAGTTGAAGCCGCCGTGCTTCTTGAAGTGCGCAGCAAGGCCCCCATCCTGTAAAATCCGCAGCATCACTTCCGGCAGGGGTTTTACCGGTATAGTAACGCCCCGCGTGCGGTTCTCGCACACCCCGGCGGCCAGATCGAGCACTATCTCGTCGCCCACCTCAATCTGGTCGGTATCGCACTCCACCACCGGCAGGCCGGTGTTGATCGCGTTCCGGAAAAAGATGCGGGCGAAGGACTTCGCTAAAACGGCACCGATGCGGGCGTGCTTGATGACGAGTGGCGCCTGCTCTCTTGAGGAGCCGCAGCCGAAGTTCGTCCCCGCAACGATGAAGTCCCCGGGCCGGATCTTCTGGTAGAAGTCGGGGTCCAGGTCCTCCATCACGTGCTTCGCCAGCTCGTTCATGTCGAGGGTTTTAAACTTATACTTACCGGAAATGATGTAGTCAGTGTTGACATCGTTACCGAACTTGTGTGCTCTGCCCTGTAAGCGCATACGTCCCACCCTATTTTACAAATTCGCGCGGGTCAACGATCTCCCCGGCCACCGCCGCCGCCGCGACCGCCGCCGGTGAAGCGAGATAAATTTCCGCGTTACGGTTCCCCATCCGGCCCCTGAAGTTACGGTTGGCCGTAGAGATAACCACCTCGCCGTCCGCGGGCACACCGTTGTGGGTGCCAACGCACGGCCCACAGCCGGGCGTAACCACCGCGGCCCCCGCCTCAACCAGAGTCGCCAAGATGCCCTCCCGGAGCGCCGCAAGGTAAATCCGCCGGGAAGCAGGCGCCACAATCAGACGCGTCCGCGGGTGGATCTTTCTCCCGGCGAGGATCCCGGCAGCTATCCGCAAGTCCTCTAACCGGCCGTTGGTACAAGTGCCGATGAAGGCCTGGTCAATCTTGAGTCCCGCCACACTGGAAAGCGGCGCGACGTTATCCACCCGGTGGGGTTTCGCCACCTGCGGCTCAAGACCCGCTACGTCGTACTCCTTTACCGCCGCGTAAACCGCGTCTGGGTCCGCGTTCACGGTCGCAAAATCCTCCGGGTTCGCGCCGTGCGCCGCAAGCCAGGCGAAGGTCTTCTCGTCCGCCTCCATCAACCCCGCTTTGGCCCCCATCTCCACAGCCATATTGGCGATGGTGAAGCGCCCTTCCTGAGAAAGCGCGCTAAGCGCCTCGCCCACATACTCCACCGCCTTATAAGTAGCGCCGTCGGCGGTAAGGTCTCCGATCAGGTAAAGGATGAGGTCTTTGGCGTAAACGCCACGCGGCAAGACGCCGTGGCAGATGATCCTGATCGTCTCCGGCACCTTAAACCACATCTGCCCGGAGATAAGGGCCGCCGCCAGGTCGGTGGAACCAACGCCGGTCGCAAAGGCGTTGAGCGCCCCGTACGTGCAGGTATGGGAGTCGGCGCCGACCACGACCGCGCCGGGGCCGAGTTTCCCGCTCTCGACCATCACCTGGTGGCAGACGCCGTCGCCGATGTCATAGAGGCGGCACCCGTGCTCCCGCGCGAAATCGCGCATCAGCTTGTGGAGGTTGGAAATCCCTTCGGTGGGACTCGGCGCGCTGTGGTCGATGACGAGGTTCACCCGCTCCGGGTCAAAAAGCCGCTTCCCCTCCATCCGCTCAAAGGACTGAATCGCCAGGGGAGCTGTGCCGTCCTGGGCCATCACGCAGTCGACTTTCGCCACGACGATCTCGCCGGCCGTCGCCTTTTTGCCGCTAGCCCGGGAAAGGATTTTTTCAATAATCGTCTGCCCCAAAACCCTATTCCCTCTTTCCGAAGTAGTCCTCGTAAATCTGCACCAATTCCTTGTCGAAGAGCGGCCGCTTGAGGTCTACCGCCGCACGCCGAATCTCCGGCAGGAGCTCCTCCGCCTGATGCTTCGTAAGTTCGATGCCGTACTCCGCAAATTTAGCCCTGACGGCCGCCGTGCCCGAGTGTTTGCCGATGACGATCTGCCGCGCCAGTCCCACTTCCTCCGGTTGAAAGGCCTCGTAGGCCTTCGGGTTTTTCAGTACCCCGTCGGCGTGGATACCCGACTCGTGGGCGAACATATTTTTCCCCACAATCGCCTTCCAGGCGGGAAGCTCCCGGTGGGCGGCCCGGGAAACGTACTCGGCAATCTCCCGGAACATCTCCGTCTTGAAGCCAAGATCAAGCCCGTAAAGGATCTTCAGCGCCATCACCACTTCCTCGAGGGCGGCGTTACCGGCCCGCTCCCCAAGGCCGCAGACGGTGACGCCGATCCAATCGGCCCCAGCCCTTACCCCGGCCAGCGCGTTAGCGGTCGCCATGCCGAAGTCGTTGTGGGTGTGCGTTTCTACCGGAATGCCGACCGCGTCGATAATCTGCTTGATATTCTCATAGGTGGTGAAGGGATCGAGCACCCCCACGGTGTCGCAGTAGCGGAGCCTGTCGGCTCCCGCCTCCTTGGCTGCCCGCGCGAAGGTGAGCAGGAAGTCCATGTCGCTCCGGGACGCGTCCTCCGCATTTACCGAGATGTAAACGCCGTGCTTCTTCGCAAAGGCTACCGCCGCCGTCATCTTCTCCAGCACCCACTCGCGGGAGGTTTGCAGCTTATACTTGATGTGGATGTCGGAAGTCGAGATAGAAATGGCGACCGCATCGACCCCGCAGGCCAGCGACGCCTCGATATCCTTGATGACGGGGCGGTTCCAGCCCATGATACTCGCTTTCAAACCGGCCCGGCAGATCTCCTTAACCGCCTCGGCCTCGTCCCCGCCCATTACCGGAATGCCGGCCTCAATCTGGTGGACGCCGATCTCGTCTAAAAGCTTCGCGATCCGCACTTTTTCCCGGTTGGCGAAGACTACCCCCGCGGTCTGCTCCCCGTCGCGGAGGGTGGTATCAACGATCTTAATTTCTCTCCCCGCAAACAAAACGTAACACCTCACACGGAAAAAATTTTAAAAACAGGGCGATAACGGCTATCGCTTCTGGTGCGCCCGAATAAAGGCCTGAACTGACCGGTCGTAGGTCCGCTCCGCCTCGGGCGGGAAGAAGCATCCCGGAAGCTCACCCCGCCCCCGGTGGTAGGCGACGCACTCGCAACAGAGCCCCTTTTTATCACAATGGGCGTAGGTGCAAGTGCACAGCTTCAGGTTTTTCTCCTTACGGCACTCCATACGATCACCTCCCGCTAACGTATGCGACAGCCGGCCCTGGCGCACACCGCTATGCAGCCTTTAACCCAACGTCCGCGCGCAAGCCTGGTAACGCTAACCGTCACGCAGGTTTTCCTTCAAGAGCTTGTTCACCAGCGCGGGATTCGCCTTTCCCTTCGTCGCCTTCATCACCTGGCCCACCAAGAAGCCGAGCGCCTTTTCCTTTCCCTGCCGGTAATCGGCCACTACCTTGGGGTTAGCCGCGATGACTTCCCGCACCACAGCCTCAAGCGCCGCCACGTCGCTGATCTGAACCAGCCCCTGCTCCGCCACGATCTCTTCCGGGTCACGGCCGGAGCTGAACATCTCCTCGAAGACCGTCTTGGCGATCTTCCCGCTGATCGTCCCGCTGTCAATCAGCTTCAAGAGGGAAGCCAACTGCTCTGGCTTCACCGGCGATGCCGTAATCTCCGTATTCGTCGCGTTCAGCAGGCGCAGGAGTTCCCCCATCACCCAGTTGCTCACCATCTTCGGTTGGGGGTAAAGCTTGACGCAGGCTTCGAAATAATCGCCGATCTCCCGCGTGGCGGTGAGCACCCCTGCGTCGTAAGCGGGCAAGCCGTAGTCCCGCATGTAGCGCTCCCGCCGCGCGTCGGGTAACTCCGGCAGGCTCCGGTAAATTTCCTCGACCCATTCCCGGCTGATCACCAGGGGCGGCAGATCCGGCTCCGGGAAGTAGCGGTAATCGTGCGCTTCTTCCTTGCTCCTCAGCGGCAGCGTCACGCCCTTCCCCTCGTCCCAGGTCCGTGTTTCCTGAACCACCGCGCCGCCCGTTTCCAGAAGTTCAATCTGGCGCTCAATCTCGTAGGCCAGCGCCCGCTGGAGCGCCCGGAAGGAGTTAACGTTTTTTATCTCCGTTTTTACCCCGAACTCCTTCGTCCCGGCAGGGCGCACCGAAACGTTGGCGTCAACCCGCAGCGACCCCTCTTCCATCTTGCAGTCCGAGATCCCCGTAAACTGGATGATGCTCCGCAGCTTCTCGGCATAGGCCCGCGCCTCTTCCGGCGAGCGCATATCGGGGGCCGAAACGATCTCGAGAAGCGGCACCCCCGCCCGGTTGTAATCGACCAGCGAGTAAGGGGTGGTCGTCACCGTGCCCTGATGGACAAGCTTTCCGGCGTCCTCTTCCATGTGGATGCGGATGATGCCCACCCGCTTGCGGCCATTCCCGGTCTCGATCTCAAGGTAGCCGTTCTGCGCTAACGGCAGGTCGTACTGGGATATCTGGTAATTCTTTGGCAGGTCCGGGTAATAGTAGTTCTTCCGGTCAAACTTACAGAAATGCGCTACCTCACAGTTGAGCGCCAGGGCAGCCCGGATGCCGTACTCAACCACCTTTTTATTCAAAACCGGCAGCACGCCGGGTAAGCCCAAGCAAACCGGGCAGATATGGGCGTTTGGCGCGCCGCCGAAATGGGCGCTCGAAGCGCAAAAGATCTTGCTTTCCGTCTTGAGTTCTACGTGGATCTCCAGGCCGATTACGGTTTCGTAGGCGTTCACGCTTCCGTCTGCCTCCCTTTTAAAGCGGCGGCCGCCGCGTTCCCACTCCCGCCTCCTGCTCCAAGGTGTAGGCCGCCTGGAGCAAGCGTCCTTCCGCAAAAGGCGGGGCGATAAACTGGATGCCCACTGGCAGGTTACCGGCAAAACCGGCGGGAACCGAGATGGCTGGCAGGCCCGCGAGGTTAACCGCCAAGGTGCAGATATCGGACAGGTACATCGCGAGCGGATCGGCAATTTTTTCGCCCATTTTAAAGGCCGGTGTCGGTGCTGTCGGTGAAAGCAGGAGGTCGAACTTTTCAAAAGCCACGTCAAAGTCGCGGCGGATCAAGGTGCGCACTTTAAGCGCCTTCAGGTAGTAAGCATCGTAGTAACCTGCCGAGAGCGCGTAGGTCCCAAGCATAATCCGGCGCTTCACCTCCGCGCCGAAGCCCGCGCTGCGCGTCTTTTTGTACATCGAAATCACGTCTTCGGCGGGCACCCGCAGGCCGTAGCGAATACCGTCGTAGCGCGCTAAGTTGGAGGAGGCTTCCGCCGGCGCGATCAGATAGTAGGTCGGTAGAGCGTACTTCGTGTGGGGCAGAGAAATCTCCCCTACGGTCGCCCCGAAGCCCGCCAGCAAATCAACCGTCCGGTCGAGTACCGCCCTTACCTCCGGCGCGATACCCTCCCCGACGTACTCCCGCGGGATACCGATCCGCCAGCCCTTGATATCGGGGACGAGAAACCCGGTATAATCGGGGACCGCGTAAGGCACCGAGGTCGAATCTCGCGGGTCGTGGCCGGCAATGGCGTTTAGGAGCAGCGCGCAGTCCCGCACGTCCCGCGTGATGGGCCCGATCTGGTCGAGCGAGGAAGCAAAGGCCACCAGGCCGTAACGGGAAACCAGGCCGTAGGTGGGTTTGAGCCCGACTACGCCGCAAAACGCTGCCGGCTGCCTAATCGAACCGCCCGTATCGGAACCGAGCGCCATTACCGTTTCCCCTGCGGCCACCGCCGCCGCCGAACCACCGCTGGAGCCGCCCGGAACCCGCTCCAAGTCCCAAGGGTTGGCGGTGGGGAAAAAGCCGGAGTTCTCCGTGGAAGAGCCCATCGCGAACTCGTCCATATTCGTTTTGCCCGTGAAAAGGACGCCTTCCTTTTTGAGGCGTTCGATCACCGTGGCGTCGTACGGGGGAACAAAGCCTTTCAGGATCTTCGAAGCGCAGGTGGTTTCGACGCCTAACATGCAGATATTGTCCTTCACCGCTACCGGGATGCCCGCGAGCGGCGGCACTTCCTCACCGGCCGCGATCTTAGCGTCGACCGCCCGCGCCTGCGCCCGCGCCTCCTCTCGCAACAGGCGGAGGTAGGCCTTCACCTTCGGCTCGACAGCGGCAATGCGGTCGAAGACCGCGTCCGCCAGCTCCACCGCCGCTATTTTTCTTTCCCGCAAGAGCCGGCCAAGCTCGTGCGCCGGGGTGAAAAAGAGCTCCAAGGTAACTCCTCCTTGGTTACGTTTGACGTTTGGCGTTCACAGGGCAACATTCAAGGTTCGAAAGACAAAGTTAACAAAATTAAGCCTAAGGGTGCCGCGCCCCCAAACCGGGAGCCCACCCTCACGTTTACGCCGCCGTTGACTCGTATTGCGCCAAGCACCCTCGCAAGGCTACTACACGATGCGGGGAACGCGGAAAAAGCGCTCTTCCCTCTCCGGGGCATGGGCCAGCACGGCCTCAGGATCGAGGTGCGCACCGACCTTGTCCTCGCGGAAAACATTCTGCAGGGGCAAAACGTGGGCAAGCGGGGGCACATGCTCCGTATCCAGCTCCTTCAAGATCGAAGCGTACTCGAGAATCTTCGCTAACTGCCCCGTGTACAGCTCCTTCTCTTCCTCCGTGAGCTCAAGTCGCGCCAGGAGAGCAACGTGCTCCACGTCTTTCCGCGTAATCATTTCTTTTCTCCCTTCTACGCAAACCACAGCAAATTATATCAAACTTTAGCCGCTACTAACAAGCCCTCGGATAAAACCGACCGCCCCGGGAAAAACCTTAATCTGCGCCAGCTAAACCGCAAAAGCAAGCGGCCGCGGAACTTGTAATTGCGAAAAAATTATGCTAAAATCAAGTACCGTTTATCAGCCCGGACCACTTTTAGAACGAAGGGTGCCCTATGGAACGCGAAAAACTGCTCACCGAACTTGCCCGCCCGGCCACAACCAAAATGGTCCTGGTAGTTCTCGACGGTATCGGCGGCCTGCCGGTACCGGAATATGGCGGCAAAACGGAATTGGAGGCGGCACACAAGCCACACCTCGACGCGTTAGCCCAGAAATCCGAGTTAGGGCTCGCCCACCCGGTTCTCCCCGGTATCACTCCCGGGTCAAGCGCCGGACACCTGGCCCTCTTCGGCTACGATCCCCTGAAATACACCATCGGCCGTGGCGCGCTCGAAGCCTTAGGCATCGGCTTCCCCCTTGAGCCGCAGGATGTGGCGGTGCGGGCAAATTTTGCCACGGCACGGTACACCCCCGAAGGGATCGTGGTCACCGACCGGCGGGCCGGACGCCCTACCACCGAACACACCGCGAAAGTTTGCGCCCTCCTGCAGGAAGAGATCCCCGAAATCGAGGGCGTGCCGGTTTTTATCCGCCCGGTGAAGGAACACCGCTTCGTCGTTGTTTTTCGCAGCCCGGAGTTAGGGGAGCAGGTTGCCGATACCGACCCGCAGGCCGTTGGCGCCCCGCCACTCCTGCCGCGGGCGCTTACCCCGGAAGCGGCCAAGACCGCAGCCGTCGCCACCAAGTTTTTAGAGCGGCTGGCCGCACTCTTAAAAGACGAACCGGTTACCAACTACGCCCTGCTGCGCGGTTTCTCTCGCCGACCGCAGCTCACTCTTTTCCCGGAACGCTTCAAAGCCCGCGCCGGCGCGATCGCCGTCTACCCGATGTACCGGGGCCTCGCCTCCTTAGTGGGTATGGAGCTTCTTCCCGTAGCCGGAGAGACAATCGCCGCCGAAATGGCCAGCCTGAAGGAAAACTGGGACCGCTACGACTTCTTCTTCCTCCACGTGAAGGGAACCGATTCCCGGGGTGAGGATGGTAACTGGGAGGGGAAGGTGAAGGTAATCGAAGAGTTCGACCGGCTCCTCCCGGAAATCCTGGCGCTTGGGCCCGACGCCCTCGTTATCACCGGCGACCACAGCACCCCCGCCGTGTATCGGGGCCACAGCTGGCACCCGGTACCTTTCCTCGTCCACTCGCGCTGGGTCCGACCCCGCCGGGAAACGCAAGGTTTTTCCGAGGCCGAATGCGCCGCCGGAACCCTGGGGCACTTCCCCCTTCTCTACACCATGAACCTGCTCCTGGCCCATGCCGGCCGCCTGGCCAAGTTCAGCGCTTAAGATATGGAAACGGGAAACCCGCCTCCCGAGGAGGTCCCCAAGAGGTACCGCCGGGTCTGTTTGCTCTTGCCTTTTGAAGCGGTTCGGACTACCTTAAAGAACCCCCTTTTCGGGACGAATATACTTTAAACAGCGAAAAGTCAGCGCCGCGAAAATCAGTCCCTTCCTGCGGCGAAAATCAAGACTCACGGTAAAATGTCACCAGGAGATTTCAAAAAGTTTAAGTTTTCAAGC
>NZ_JBRAIN010000054.1:0-12894 GCF_052743955.1 Thermodesulfitimonas sp. | reverse complement strand
TAAAAACAACCTTTTCGCCACACCATCTTTTTCGAAAAACCTCCTCTCAATTAACCTTTTAAAGCCACCCGCGCCTTAACTTCCCTTTTCCTCAAGGCCAAACTTTACCGGGCAATTTTTCTGCTAGAGAAATTCTGCAAAAAAAAAAAAAAACTCCTTCCGCCGCCGGAAATTTTTTTACATTTTTTGCGCCGAAGGAGTGGGCACCAAAAACAAAGCGCCGCGCTTTCTAAACTGGCGCCTCTTTTTCTTTCCCGGCGACTTCCCCTCCTCCGGCAGGCGGCCCGTTGACTGCCGCCGCCCGCCGGTGCTCCGCCGCCAACTCGGCCCGCAAGTTTGCCGGCTGCAGCACCTCCACCCGGCTCCCGTAGTAAAGCAGCCAGTTGAGAAAATCGGGCGTAATGGCAATGTGCAACCGGAAAAGGACGCTGCCGTCGGGCTGCTCTTCCACCTGCTGGCTCGGGTGCCAGTCTTCTTCGGCCACGCGGCGGCCTGCTTCCGGCGCAAAGCGCAGGACCACATTGACCGGATCGCCAGCCGCCCCGCGCATAACGCCCCAAACCGGCCCCAGGTAGGCTGCCAGGTCAAAATTTTCGGGAATCCGGTACCGCTCCTCTAAAAGCACCGCCTTTCGGATGCGGTCCACCTTGAAGAGCAGCACCGCCTCCCGCCACTCGCAGTAGGCGATTAAGTGCCAGCTCCGCACGTGCGGTAGGAGGTGGTAAGGGCGTACCACCCGTTCAGTCTGGGCGCCACCGCGCGAGTGGGTGGCGTAAAGAATCCGCACCTTGCGGCCCTGGATGAGCGCCTGGTTGAGAAGCAAAAGCATCCGCTGCCGGTGCTCCCGCTGCGCCGTGACCACAGGAAGGTTGGCTGCCTGACGTAGTAACATACCGAACTCCGGTGGAAAGAGCGCGGCCAGCCGGTTGAGGGCCGCAGCAAGTTCTGGCGACCCGGCGCCGGAAACGTGGCGTGCTGCCTGAAGAGCCAGGAGCAACGCCAGGGCTTCGCTGAAGGTGAACTGCAAAACGGGCAGGAGTGGCGTCCTCTCAAAATAGTAGCCCTGGAGCGACCGGACAAGCGGGAGTTTGAGGCCGTGCCGGACGATATTAAGGTCCTTCTGGATAGTCCGCTCGCTCACCCCAAAGCGCGCGGCAAGATCGCAGCGACGGTAACGGCGCGGGGAGACTGTAAGAATGTGGATAAGCTCGAGGATCCGCGAGACGCGCTTCAATTCCTCTAAGGGCCGGCCTGAACCGGGAAATTGGCGCTCGATTTCTCCTCGCCCCCTTTCTATCTTTATTCAACCCAGAATCTCTTTTTCCTGCCTGTGGTAAACGCGCGATCAATCACGCCAAGCCTCAATCCACCCGAAACGCAAAAAAGCCGGGCTTCCCGGCTTTTATCCCCCAACAGCAGCAAAATCGTCCCCAGCAAAACGCTACCGCGAACGGGTAAAGATTTGTGAAACTGTGGAACCATTGAAACTCCTGGTGCCGGAGGTGGGATTTGAACCCACACGGGGCCTTGGCCCCCCGGGATTTTAAGTCCCGTGCGTCTGCCTTTCCGCCACTCCGGCTACCAAGCTACATTGTAGCAGAAAACCAGATGAGCTTCAACTACCGGTATGCAAGTGTTTGCACCAGAAGGAGGGGCACGACGGTTTACCCGCACCGCATCCGGTTTCTAAATACCAAAAGCTGTTTACGTGTCTAGCCGACCCGGCGCAGGTTGGTTATTCACCCTGGACCCGTGGTGCTACCAGTAGAAGCGATACGCCGCGGGCTTCCAAGTAGTTAAAGAGCGGGCGGCCAAAAACGAAAAGCTCGTAGTCTGGGCACAAACCCAGTTCCCGCGCCGCGTAGAGGCGGAGGACCAGGTCCCGGCGGACGAGAGTGGTAAGCCGCGCAAGGACTTTATCCCGGTGATGCGGGGTAGAGAGTGCCACGATCAGCCGTTCCACTTCTTCGTAGGAGCACTCCTTCTCGTGTAGGGCAATCATTTCAATGATCGGGTCGCCGGGGTTAATGAGGTCCGCCCGGACCAGCGTCTTCTTCCCGACTACCGCAAGAAGGTCTGCGGGGTCCCAGCATTTTAAAAGGTGGCACTCGAGAAAGCGGTGCGGGTAAATGGTGCACGCAGAGCGCGCCGCGTCAAAAAAAACGCAGCACCACTCTTTCCCCCGCCCACGGATCTTGACAAATTCCTGAGCGGCAGGCTGCAGGCCGTTGGAGAGCGGATCGAAAGCCAATTCGCCCTTTCTTATCGTTATCAGGTGCTGGTAGCCGGCGTACCCGGCGCGGATGATTTTCTTGTCTTGGTGGTGGAGAACCGGACCGCCTTTTCGGCAGCAGGTGCCGCACCGGATGCACCCGCGTTGAAGATCTGGATTCACTTTTGGCTGTCTCCTTTTATTATCTATTTCCATCTATTTCCCCTTCCTGCGCATAACCGAGCGGGGTACCAAGGTTGAGCTTCTAGGGGGATTTTTTGTTCTGGGCGCACTTGCCGGCACCAGATATAGACCCAGGCTTCGGTTACCCCGCCGGCCGCCAAAAAGACGGGGTACTTCACTCGCTGGTAGAGCTTGCCATTATCCTCGAAATCATCCAGGACAGATAGAAGTTCAGCCGTTACCGCGTAAACCTCCCCGAGAACCACTTCCCTTGCTTCCGGAACCGCCCCCGGATAGAAAGGAGTGACGGCATAAAGTGCAAGCCCTTCCACCTTGCCCTGCCCGACAAAACGGGCGCCTTGAAGCAGCCGGTGGTTAGCCCGGCCCCGGAGTAAGGTGCCGTAAACGAAAACCTTTTCGGTCACCGCCTCGCTACGCCCCCTCCCTCAAAAGATCAGCGTAGGTACCAAGGCGCACCGGCATAGCCCTGAGCCATTCTTTTAATTCCGGGGCACAGAGAACCCCGAGTTCTCCCTCCCGCTCAGCAAGATAGCCGCTCAGCCGGGCTAGCTCCCGGTCCGCATATCCCGGGTGGGTCATTATCTCGAGAGAGGAAAGGCCACGGTGCAACGCGTTGGCCACAAAGACCGTAAAAGCCCCCAGCGAGGCTTCGGCGGCAAACCACTCCCCGCAGAAGGCCGCAGTGCTTTTCACTCCGGCGGCTTCGAGAATAGCCCGCATTGCCGGGGTGAGATGACGGACCGCCAGACCGTAACTTTGGGCCACTTTTACGAGCGCGACAAAGACCACCGGATGGGCATGAATGTGGTGGTGGGTGTCCAAGTGATCAAGGGGAATGCCGGAAGCACGGACGAGTTCTACTTGGGCAAAGAATTCCTGCGCGACTTCCTCCTCGGAGAGTTCACCTGATAGTAACGCCCGCCGCCCCTTGAAGTTGCCACTTTTATCGGTAAGCGAGGGAATTTCCTCCGGGGGTGAAAGGGGGCGCCCCTTGGTAAGGCAAAGGTGTACACCGACACCAACACCCGGTAGCGCGCCGCGCCGAAGTATGGCCAAGGCTTCGACCGTCCCGGGCTGGTTGGGAAGCACGCTCACACTGGTAACAAGGCCGCAGGCAATCGCGCGGGTGATGCCGGCGTTTACTCCCGGTGTATAGCCGAAGTCGTCGGCGTTAACGATAAGGAGCATTTTTTCTTCCTTCGCTAACATCTTATGTAACCTTACGTTAGAATTATTTCTTTCCCCTCTTCCGGCGGCACTACCGGCAAACCGGCCTGTTTCCGGAGCGCCCCCACCAGCGACGCAACTTCGTCCGGGCAGCGCCAGGGCGCTAGGTGCACCGGCACCAGTGCTCCCACTGCTGCGCGCGCGGCGAGCGCGGCCACCGCACTCACCCAGGAGTGGCCGGACTTTGCCAGCGCCCCCTCCGGGCCGCCAAGCGCAGCCACCTCCGCGTCGGTGAACCATACTTCGTGCAGGAGTAAGCGGCAGCCCCGCGCAAAAGCCGCCGTCTCCGGGTCGGGCGGCGTGTCCGTAACGTAGCAGAGAAGGTCCTCAATCCTGATCCCTACTGAACCGCCCGGGTGTTGCTGGCTCCGGAACCGGACTTTGAGCCCCGCTATGGTAACTTCGGTTGCGGTCACGGCCACCACCTCAAGAGGAAGGTCCTTGAGTGCAAGCGGGAAGTACGGGGGGCTAAGTAGCCGCACAACGGCCTCCTGGCCCGCAGCTGTCACTAACGGGGCGCTAGGAGCATAGATAACCGCTCGTTTTCCCCGCCACACACCGGGGAGATAAAAGAGACCGCTTACGTGGTCAAGGTGGTAGTGGGAAAGGAGGATATGGAGCTCCGGACAAGCCCCGAGCTTCGCCGCAATTTCCGGCTCGCCGAGACGCGCTAGACCCGTGCCGGCATCGAGAAGAATGGCCGTCCGCGCGTCCGGGAGAAAAAGATAGCAGGCCGTCTGCTGGCCGTACCCGGGAAAGAAGCCGTTTATTCCCAAAGGGATTAGCACCGCCGCCTTCCTCCCTGAAAATAACCAATTATCGTTCCATTAGTACGGGTCTTTTGCCCGCATGAGTTACTTCTCCGTAACCCTATTTATCACCTTCTTCCGGGACGATACAGAGAAAAATCAGCGCCTTGGTACCGGTATTCAAAAACTGGTGTTCTGCCCCGTCTGGAATGTAGGCGATGGTGCCTGGTTCGAGCTGATACTCTTGGCCCTCAAAGTAAAGCTGCCCTGCCCCTGCAACCACGTAATTTATGTGGGGGCCAGGGGTGCCGGTGGCGCGGCGTAAATCCGCGCCCGCCCAGCTTTCTGCCGGGCCTATCAGGCTCTGTTTGGTCACCCCGGCGGCACCTGGGAGATTTACCGCCACCTCTTCTTTTTCGCGCACGTGACCGACAAACAAAAGAATCCCTCTTTAGCGTTCCGGTAGCCCCTCCAGCCGCACCCTCATTCCCGGAGCAAGAGGCAGAAGGGCAACCGCACTCCCTTCCCGCACTGAAAGCTCAAGGGTACCTGCAGACCCGGTAACCACGAAGGGCTTCCCCGGCGGTGCCGCTGCGTAAGTCTCGAAAAACGGGAGATCCAAGCTAAGATTAGCCGCCGTGAGGCGGTAGCGGCGCGCCCCCGGTTCTGGCGGCAGGTTGGTAACGATATTCCCGAACCTATCTACATGAACCACTTCGCCTTCCCGGCCCTCCAGGTAAAAAAGAAGCCGCGTTTCGATTTTACCCGGTGTCCCAAGGGCCGCTAGCGGGTCTCCCCGGGCCAGGCGCGCCGCGGCCGGCGCAAAGACGTCGCGCGCCTCAAAAGTAAGCGAAGCCTCCGGCGGCCGGGGGAGAACCACCGTCTCCCTGATGCCGGCAGCAGAAGCCGCCGGGTAGAGGAGGCCGTTGTCGGGGCCGACAAAGTAGTAGGGCGCGGTAGCTACGGCGAGCCGCTGCCGCTCACTCCCCACACCGGGATCAACCACGGCAAGGAAAACCGTGCCGGCCGGGAAGTACCGGTAGGCCGTGTAGAGGAGCCACGCTCCCTGCCGGACCGCGTAGGGCGGCACCGCGTGGGTAAGATCGACAATCTGGGCCGTCGGGTGAATGGTGAGGATTACCCCTTTTAAAATGCCCGGATAGGCCGAAGTACCGAAATCAGTTACCAGCGCGATTATGCTCACCGAAGCCACCTCCCTACCGTAATTTTCCCCAAGTGCCTCGCGTTTTTCTTTCGACGCCGGAAAATTTCCTCCTTCCCCGGAGGTTAGGCTTACCGTTTGGGCAGGATTTCCGAGCAGCTTCGCGAGCACACTATAAAAAAGCCGCCTGACAAGGCAGGCGGCTTCATAAGCAACACCCAGAAAAAACTATACGTCGATATCCGGCGGCGGGAGGTATTCACTCTCCTTTGCCGCCATCTCTTTAATCTCCGCCAGCCGGGTAAAAACACCCTTCATAACTTCCGGGCCGAGTGACTTCGTCTTTGCAATCTCTTCGAAAACCACCCGGTTGAAGGCCACGGGCACGTCGGTGATCGCCCCGCGCGAGTCGATCCGGGCGGTAGCGAACTCCTCCAAAATGCGCTGCGTGTCTTCGTCTGAAACCTCCAAGTTAAAGGCGTTGAGCGCACCACCAAACAGCTTTACAACCTGTTTCTCTAACCCACTGCCTTCGAGCTTCTTCATCCGGTTATCGTCCAAGAGAACCACCAATGTCTTGGGCATTTTTTCACCTCCTGGTTAATACGCAGAACCTAAACATCCATATGCGGGAGATCAACCTCGAGCTCTTTCTCCCGGGCCATCAGGTACTTCGGCGTAACGAATGGGTAACCAAAGACCTTCCACCACTTAACCGCAACCTTGTAAACCTCCGGCCGGAAGATAACCGGCGGCGGGAAGACACCCTCGGAAACCATGCCGCGGATGAAGCTACCGCTGAATTTCTGCTTTTCCTTGGAGTGGTTGCAGTTCTCGCTGTAAGCAATCTCGCCGCACTTCGGGCAGTACCAGAACTCAGCCATATTTTGCGGCCGGATTTTCAAACCATAAGGCACCTCGGTCAGCGGCGCGGGGAACCCAAAGCTCGGGATGCCCTTGCTCCAGAGGATCTGGGTAGCGTACATATCGTAGTACTCGCCGACGGCAGCATGGTCCCGACCAAACATGTGGTGCGTGCAACCCATATTCTGCCGCACGATGCCGTGGAGCATCGATTCGAGCGGGTTGCCGTAACGCATATCCCAGAGCAGGATGCTGACCATGTGGCGCTCCGGCTTGATGTAGCCGCCAAGGTTGACGGCCTCGTGCCCTTCAACGATGGCTTCGTCCGGATAGTCACCTTTACGCTTCACACCGATGACGGCGTTGACTAGGATGCCGTGGCAGGGTTCCAAGTCGCCGGTGTAGGCGGCATTCTTCATCAGCATTTCGTGGCCAACGTGCGGCACGTTTCTGGTCTGGTGGACGATGACGGTACGCCAGCCGCGCCGGTCGAACTCCTCGCGGCACTTCCGGGGCGGGAACCAGAACCGGTCAAAGGGCGGCCGCAGCTTTGGCTCGTTGATAATCGTAAATTTACCGGCATAAATCACCGGGTTCATGCTCTTATAGATTACCCAGCCGGGGTGCTTCTCATTGAAAGCTTCCTTAACAACTTCCGGGTTATCTTCAGGAGTACCGAAGGTCTTGGTGGCTACTTCCAGGGGGTCGATCCGGTAGATTTCCTCGATATCGAGGACCGCAAAGGGCTCGCCTTTCAGCCTGAGGAGAAGCCTATCGCCGGGGGTAACACCCAGCTTCTTATGGTCTTCTTCCGATACGTCGAAGAGGATCGGGTAGGGGAAAACCCAGTCGTTGAGGAGTCTTCTCTCTTTCAAAACCCGGGCGAGTTCCGCCTCTTTCATCGAACCTTCGACCGGAGAGAAAAAGCCATAGCATACGGACATAATTTCGCGGTAAACATTGCGGACCGGGACACCATTTTTGTCAAGGGTCGGCTTAATGTCAAACACAGGGCAACCTTTCGCCATCTTCTTCCCGCGCGCCGGATCCGTAACCACCCGCTCTATAAGTCTGCCGCCGTGGGGCTCAGGCCTCTCAATCCGAAAGGACATTTACATACCTCCTTCTTTTCGTGAAGATCTTAACAGGGAGCAATCTTCTCGCTAAAAAGAAACGGACAGACAAGCACATTCGCCAGTAACACCCTTAACTGAAGCGCTTTTCCTGCGTCCCCCACCTCCCTCGCTAGTTTGTGATTATCTGAACATGCAGCACCAAAAAATTAACCCAGATATCCCGCAAGCTATGAAGACAAACCAAAACTTCACAACTCAGTATACTTTATGCTTTTGGGCTTGTCAATACTCTTCTCGTCCTCGGCTTGCAGATGAGCTAGCGCGCTTACCGCCGGTGCGCTTCTTTCTCCTGGCGACGAACGAAACGGATATCGTGTTCCACCAGGAGTCGGTAAGGGCGGCACATCTCAATGAGGCGGGAGGTGGTTCGCTCCCCCAGATACTCCTCGAGGTCTTCCAGGGCAACGTTAGTAGTTACCACGACCGGCAAACAGTGGTTAAGACGGTGGTTTAAGATGGAGTAGATCTTCTGGCGCGCCCATTCGGTGTAAATAAAGGCCCCTAAATCATCAAGAATTAAGAGCGGTATGCTTTTGGCCAGGCTTAGCAGTTCGTGCTCGCTGTGCTCCACCACCCCGTCATCATAAGTGGCCCGGATTTCGTCAAGGAAGTCCGGCACCGCTACGAAGAGAACCTCCCTGCCCGCTGATAGAACCGCATTCGCGATGCAGCAGGCCAGGAAGGTCTTCCCCGCACCTACCGACCCGGTAAAGATGAGCCCCTCCGTAGCTTTTCCGGCCAAAAATAAAGCAACGAACTCCCGGGCAGCGTCATAGGCACGTTGCGCCGACTCGCGGTAAGTGATCCCTTTGGCGCCGTCCTTTCGGGTCCGCGAGTAGTACCGGAAATCGAAGCGCTCGAAGGTATACTCCCGCATCAGCGGGGTTAGTTGCGCTTGGGCGATCCGGAAGAGCAGAGCCTTCTGCTTGACACATTCGCAAGGAACGGCAACCTCTCCCCGCAAGATAAGGCCGCGGTTCCGGCATTTCGGGCAGACCTCGCCCACCTAAAACGGCCTCCTTTAACTTAAGTAGAGCGTCTTAATTAGCGCCTTCTTCTTTTCTTTTTCTTCCTTTTTTTCTTCCTTTTCTTTGGCGGAAATAGCTGCCTTGCGCTTTCGCCTTCGGCCCGCTTCAAAATTCCGCTCGTACTCCTCAACCTCGGCGAGCGTTCGCAGGTTGTTTTTCTGCCACTCTAGGAGAATTGTGCCGATATACTTGAAATTCCGCTTACCTAAAAGGACGGCCCGCCGGAGTGCTTCGAGAACCAGTGCCGGCGGCATTTCCTGGCGCCATTTTAAAACTTGCTCCGCCTCAATCGGGCTAAGCGGCCGCCCGAACTCTTTTTCGAAGGCCTGGTAAAGCTCGCTAAAAACAGTATCGGTAGAAGCCGCTTCCTGCTGTCTCCGGAGTACCGCCTGCAACTCCTGAATCTCAGCCACCTTCGCGCAGGCCCAAGCTTCGGAAAGCCTTTCAAAGAGCGGCTGAAAGTCGTAACCCTCTACCACTTTTTCCCCATCGTAGTACTCGCTGACCGTCAGGATCTTTTTCCGCAGCAACTCGTCCAGTTCACGGGAAAGAACCGCTTCTTCCGTGGTTAAATATTCAGCCAGTTCTGCCGCGGTAGCAAGAAGGCGGCCTTCCTCGGTCCGCAACCGGAAGATCTGGAGGATAATCATCATGCCGAGGTCGCTAATCCCAAGCTTTTTATAAAATCTGAGCAGCAGGTTCGGAACGAATATCCCGCCGCTCAATACGAGGTCTGTCCCAAAAACGCTGACAATATTCCCCTCACGGTACTCTTTAACGGGCCTTTTCCCACCGCTCAAGCAGCCCGCCATCAGCCCGACCTCCGCTTTAAAAAATGACATACTTTTCCGCTCTGCTCAGGTTGATGAACTTCTTCTACACGGGATGACAAGAATCCTCCCGCCAGGGAAACTTTTTCCGCAAAATGCCAAAAGATCAGGGTTTGAGCCGCATAGGGATGCCGCAAACGAGAAGGTAAACAGCGACCGCGGCGTGGGCCACCATCTGGTTAACCCGTCCGAGAAGGTCACGGTAAAGCCGTCCTGAGGGGTACGGCGGCACCACGCCGCCTCCTACTTCGTTGGTCACCGTGACCGTCAAACCCTCGCGCGCGCCGACAGCGTCCAGAAACTCTGCCGTCCGCTTCATTACCTCCTCTTCCGCGCACCCCGCGTTAAGAAGGTTGTTCACCCAGAAACCAAGGCAATCGACCAGCACCGGAACACCTGCCGGCACCGACCGGACCGCACCCGCTAAGTCGCGCGGCTCCTCGACTGTCTCCCAGGAAGCCGGACGCCGGGAACGGTGGGCAGCAATCCGCGCCGCCATTTCGGCATCGGTAGAGACCGCCGTGGCGATGAAAACCGCCCGCGGTGTCTCTTGAAGCAACGACTGGGCGTAAGCGCTCTTCCCACTGCGCGCACCACCCGTCACCAGAACGAGGCCGCCACTCACCACCTTCTTCGCGCCAGAATCCTCTTCGCGCCCCAGGTATATGCCGTAAAGGTCTACCTGGTAGTCGCTGAGCACTGCGTCGCGGTAGCCGTCGATGAAGTCGACAACCTCTTCGAAAAGGCGGTGGAGGATGACGCTTTCACCAGCGACCGCCGCCACGGCAAGGGTTGCCCGCTGCCAGGCGTTCTGTCCTTCCACCTCCGCCACGGCGACGTTGAAGCGCCCGCGTAGCTTTTCTACCAGACTCTTCAGCGTGCGCCGTTTCTCTTTGAGGGACGTGGCTCCGGGAAGAAAGAGCTCCGCCGTCAACACACCGTTAACCATGCCTTTACCTCCGTCACCCGCGTTTTGTTGACCCCGCGGCGAATTTCTGTTAGTATCTTAAAAACTGAATAAGCCCCGAGGAGGAAACATGTCCACCGTCGGGCTTGTGGTTGCGGTTATCTTCTTTCTGGCTGGGCTTGCTGGCACCATTCTCCCCATCCTGCCCGGAGCCCCGTTGATTCTTGCCGGTATGGTGATCTACGGCCTCTTCACCGGCTTCGTCAAACTCAATCTTCTCTTCTTCGTAGGCCAGGCACTGCTGGTCGCCCTCACCTTTGCGGTTGACTACTTAGCAAGTGCCTGGGGCGTTGCCCGCCACGGGGGCTCGAAGCTGGCCATCTGGGGTAGTGCCATCGGTCTCCTTATAGGAGCCTTCTTCGCTCCCGCCGGAATCATCCTGGGACCCTTCGCCGGTGCTTTTCTTGGTGAACTGGTCGCCTCGCGGCGTTCCGTCCATTCTCTGCGGGTCGGCGTTGGCTCCCTTATTGGCTTTTTCGGCGGTACATTGGTAAAATTAGCGATCGAAATAGGTATGGTAATCTGGTTTTTCGCGGCTATCTTTTAGTTGAACCCACTAAATCCCGGGCGATGAGTGCCGCTCCAAGCGCACCGATGATCTGCGGCTCCGGGGGTACCGCTACCGGCACGGCAAGCCGCCGGGTTAAGGCCGCAACTACCGCCCGGTTTTTAGCTACCCCCCCCGTCATTGTTACTTTCTCCACCAGGCCAACCCGGTGAACAAGCGCCGCAATCCGCTCGGCAATCGACTCACAGAGGCCAAGCGCGATCTCCTCGCGGGGTGTTCCCTGGCCGATAAGGGAAACAACCTCCGACTCGGCAAAAACGGCACAAACGCTGGTAATAAGCGCCGCTTTACTGGCAGCTTCCGCCAAAACGCTCAGTCCTTCAAGGTCGGTCTCCAACGCCCGCGCCATCACTTCCAAAAAGCGTCCAGTCCCCGCGGCGCACTTATCGTTCATCGCAAAATCCTCCACTTCGCCCCGCGCGTTAACCCGGATCACCTTTGAGTCCTGGCCCCCAACATCGATAACCGTCCGCGTGTCCGGAAAGAGGTAGATGGCGCCGCGGGCGTGGCAGGTGATTTCCGTTACCCGGCGGTCGGCAAACGGGACAACGATCCGGCCGTAACCCGTAGCGACAACAGCGGCTAACTCGCCCCGGGAAATCCCAGCAGCTGCCAGCGCTGCGGCAAGCGCTTCTTCGGCCGCCCGGCGGCCCTCCGCCCCTGTAGGAAGGATACTATAACCGGTAATGCCCTTATCGGCAAGGATCACCGCTTCTGCGGAAAGAGAGCCGATATCGATTCCCGCAACCAACAAGCTTGAAAAAACCCCCGTTTCTTTTCAAGACCCAGCAGGGACTACAAACCCTGCGCTTCCCATCTTCCGGCTACCGCGGCCGGTCTTTATACTAATTCCACCGCCTAATGGTTATTCCTTCCAGTTGACTGCTTAACATTTTGGTTGGTATTCCCAAGCCTTTCGACGCCACAGTTACCGGCCCGCTGCTACAGCTCGAGGCTCTCCCCCCAGAGGTCATCCTCCCCCGGAGTAGACGCCCTGGCCGCCGGCAGGCTTGTCTCTTTCTTGCCCCGCTGGCGCCAGAGATCGTTAAAGCTCACATTTTCCAGTGCCGTCCGGAAACGCCGGCGAAACTCCGGATATCTTTCCGTAATGAACGCTACGATTTCCTTCATCGCCGCCCGCTGCGTCCGGCCGGCATAAGGGCAAACAGCTGGAAGTACGGGAATCCCCGCCTGCGTTACCAGACTACCCAGGACCCGCTCGGGAACGTAGCTCAACGGCCTGATAAGGTGAAGCCCAATGCGGTCCAGGTAAATCGCTGGGCGGAAAGTGCGAAGGCTGCCCGCAAAAATAAGGTTAAGGAAAAAGGTTTCGATCACGTCGTCCAGATGGTGCCCCAGCGCCACTCGCTGGCAGCCAAGCGCCTTGGCCCGGGAATTCAAAAGGCCCGCGCGGAGCTTAGCGCACAGGGAGCAGGCACTCTTCTCGCCCTTCGCCGCGATAACTGCGGCAATCGGGTGCCGGACGATGTGCAGCGGCACGCGCCGCTCCGTGCAAAAACTCGCCACGCGCGAATAATCGACGGGCACCCAGCCCGCGTCCACCAAAATCGCCTCGAGCGAAAAGGAAAGGTGTGAATAGTCCCGGAGGTAAGAGAGGATGTAGAGCAGCGCCATACTGTCCTTCCCCCCGGAAAGACCAACGGCTACCCTGTCGCCCGGAGCGATCATCGCGTAATCTTTAATGGCCCGCTTGACATCCGTTAAGAACCACTTGCCCCAGCTCTGCCGCACCGCTACAAGCTCCGTTTTTAGGGAGAAAGATATTATTTTCAGAAGGGAGCAATTTCTCCCCCGTGTGACTCTATTATGCTTAACATCCCACCCCAAAATCAACCCTTCCGCGTAGTCTGCTCTGTTGGCAGCAGGATATGGAAACGGCATAACGAAATCTTTACTAGATCTATTTTCCCCCGCGCATAAGGCGAA
>NZ_JBRAIN010000053.1:0-12896 GCF_052743955.1 Thermodesulfitimonas sp. | reverse complement strand
CTCTCTCCTTGTACCTGACCCTCTATTCCCCCGAAAACATTTTACTCATACCCAGGGTACTAAACACCAACTTCTCCCCGTCAACCGCTCCAGTTTGTAGCTAAACTATAAGCCGCGGGGAACCGGTACCCCCGTTGCCCACACCCGGAAACGTGGTCAGCTGAGAACCACCCGCTCACCCCGCTCCGGGAAAATCACCCGGCACCTGCTCATAAAGCGGCGGAAGAAATCCGGGCTTTCCGTATGTACCGGGATAACTATTTCCGGCCGGACCGTCGCGATCAGTTCTTCAAGCCCCGGCCCGTGGATGTGGCCGCTGGCGTGCAGCCCTGACCTTTCACGGTCGCGGCCCAGGGAACCGTAAAGTGTAAAGCCGAAATGATTAATCCAGTTCCCCACCCGCTGGTGGTCAAGAAGCATCTCTTCGTCGAAAGCCTCGCTCGAAGAGTAAATGTAGGTGCCACCCCGGGGGTTAATATCGAGCAGGGCGTGAAAATCGTAATACGAAAAACACAAAAGATAATTTCCCTGAGCACGCGCCACCGCCGCCGCCCCTACCATCCGGTCCGGCGCCGCCGCTGCGAAACGTTCCACCAGCACCTTTTCCCATCCCCGGAGGGTAACCCGCGGCTTCACGAAAAGACAAAGGCGGTGGTCACTAAAGGGACTAGGTACCCCCGGCTCCCCTGTCGCGTGCAGCGCTGCTAGAAGATAGACATCCTTAAGCGTGAGCACCAACTGCCGGCCCGTTTCCGCGCCGACCCGAAGAAAAGAGAGAAGCCGCTCCACATTGCGCGGCCCAAAATCCGCCACCACCAGACCCTTTGCTCGCCGCACAATGGCGAGCGCATTGGCGCAAACCTCTTCCTCCGTAACCGGTTCCGTAGTTGCCGGGTGCGTACCCTCGCAGATGAGTACCACCGGCCGTAGCGCCGCAGCCTCAACCATAAAGCGGCGCGTGAGCGCTCCCCGGCAGCCGTGCAAGCGTAAATCGCCCGTATAAATCACCCAGCCCGCCGCCGTCTTCACCCCGAACGCGCCCGCTCCGGGAATCGAGTGGTCCACCGGCCAAAAGCGCACCCGGAAAGGCCCGTACTCTTCCTCCTCATTGCAGAAGGTAAGCGGCCGGCAGGCAAGTGCCCGCGAGCCGTCGCACTGTGCCCAGAAGTCCCCTACCGCCGGCACCGCCCCTCCCGCCCCGAAAACGAAGTAGGGCCGCTGCACAAAAGGGGCGTTGCGGTAAGAGACGGCCTTCAGTACCCCGCCGGCGAACTCCCGCGGTGTCGCGTAACAGATCTCCTGCAACCTGTTTCCGCCCCCCGTGTCCTGCAGCGCCTTACAGATCACAGCGCCTGTGAGGCTCGTCACCACCGGGATGTCCGTCCGTAGGTAGGAAATATGGCCGCAGTGATCAAAATGCGCGTGCGAGAGCAGGACCCCTAAAACCTCCACCTGGCGGTAGAGAGGGTGGTCCGCGTACCGCTCCCAGACACCAGGATACTCCAAGTCCGGCCGGTAGAGGCCGCGCAGCGGGGGCAAAATCTCAAGCGATAGAAGGTCCGCGAAACCGAAGCTGCTCCGGGGCCCGAGGAACTCGTCGAAGTACATCCCTTCGGCCTTGAAGTTGGTACCGAAATCAAATAGCAGCGCGGCACCGTTCTCCTCCAGCAGAATCTTGTTCCCGCCGATGCAGCCCACGCCGTCGTAGAAGGTTAAAGCGGTCACCATCCTCTTTTAACCCCCGGCGCAAAACTCTCCTTGCACCCTCCAGCGCCCCTCACTTACGGCGCAACGCCTGGCAGCAAAGAGAGCTCCCGACAGCCACCCCGACCGCACTTACTACTAACGCCAGCGGACCGCACGAACCCGTGCGGGTAAACCACATAGTAAGACCAAGCACCAGACTGAAAAGCGCCGGCACCAAGAAAAAAAGCCCGGTAACCAGGAGGCTCCAGCGTACAAGACCTCCCATCAGCTCACCAGGCCGCGGCAGCCGTCGCCATCCCCGTCCCGCCTGCCACGCCTGGCTCACCGGGTCGTAGATGGTTCGGTTGGGCTCAAGATCGCTCCCGCACCCGCGGCAGACCCCACTGCTCCCGTCCGCCGGAGTGCCGCAGTAAGGACGAACAACTCGTCCTCCCCCGCCGCACCGGCAAGGCAGCTTCACCTTATCCACCGCAAATCTCCCGCATGAAGAATAGAATTTGCCCGTCTAAAAGAGGCAGCTGCCAGCCGCTACCGCCGCTCTTCTACCGGGTTTTCATAATAGAAATTCGCCATTTATTTAATAAATCCCTGTCAAAATTCCTGTCATTGCCGTACGTTTTCCTACGTCGGGTGCACTAAAAAAGGCCGCTTAGCGTGGCCCCTTCGGTAAGTTTTCGCCTTTAACACTCAAGTCCGTTTTCGCGGTGCAGGCTGCAAAACTCCCCCCAACTTGGTAAGGCTACAGATCTTACTCTTCCCCTCGGCGGTCACATCAACGAGCCCTAAGGCGTAAAAAGCTGCATCACGACGTGGTCGAGTACCGCCCGCTTGACCCGCGCCATCAGGGAGAGTTCCTCCTTGTTCATTCGGCCGCCGTTACTAAGCGTTCGGAGTACCCGCCAAGCTTCTTCCGGAAGGCGGTTATCCACGTAGAGAAAGTACTCTGCCAGTGGCGCCGCTAAAGTAAGCATTTTAACTTCTTAACCCCCTCTACCCCAAAATTTTAAGGACTTTGACAATATTATGCTCCGTTCCGCCTTCGTTAATAACTTAAACAATGAACTCTTTAAAAATTTTACCGGGAATTCTCGCGGGGCGGGGCCTCCATTTCGTCAGGCAGTAAACAGTAGCGGCATTCCTCACATACGGCGTTGCAGGGGTCAGTGGAAATAAGAACGTAAGTCCTGGGAAGACGTTCGTTGATAGCTTTAGTTATCCGCCGGACTAAAGCGCTTCCTTCGGCCACCGTAGCGTCATAGGGGAGGACAAGGTGAAGATCAACGTGCCGCTCAGCACCCGCACGCCGGCTCCGGAGGTTATGGTAATTCACATACTCCCCCTTAAAGCCTTCAAGAACCTCCCGGATTATCGCTTCTTCCTCCTCCGGAAGCCGGACGTCAAGAAAGCTCTGGAGCGAGTCCCGCAACAGGAGATATGCCGTCCGGAAAAGCAAGCAGGTAACCACAATCCCGATAAGCGGGTCGAAAAGCGTGATCTTCGTCAGGCGGATCAGGACAAGACCGGCAAAGACGCCCGCAGAGGAGTAAACATCAGTTAAAAGGTGTAGCCCGTCGGCCAAAAGCGCCGCGGAGCCCGTTTGCCGGGCGAGGCGGATAAGGTACCGGGAGAGAAAGAAGTTGGCTACCGCAGATAAAGCCATCACCACGATGCCGGCATCAAGATAAGTAATGGCGCGCGGGGAGAAGAGGCGCCGCAAGCTCTCCACGAGAATCAGGGTAGCCACTAAAAGGATAAAACTGGCCTCGATGACGGCCGCCAAGTTTTCAAACTTGCCGTGGCCGAACCGGTGGCGCTCATCAGGCGGCACCTGAGCAGCTTTCAAGGAAAAATAGGTTACCAGCGCTGCCAGCAGGTCCATTCCGGAATGCGCCGCCTCAGAAAGAACACCGACCGAACCCGTAACCGCACCGGCCCCGAGCTTGAAAACAAGAATGGTGAGGCTCGTAGCCACCGAGAAACGGGCTGCTCTTAACTTTTCACCGGTCATCAACACCGCCCCGTTTTTATTAACCCTGCATTACATTATCGAACAAAATTTTGTACGTGACGACTCATATTTTAAAAATTTTGGGTTACACTAAAAGCAACAGGGTTCGTAATGGCCGAGCTAAGATTGCTACCGTGTCGAAACAGTCGGCGCGGTAGCAGTCGATCAAAGGTTGATACCGGGTCGCAAGGCTCGGTATCAACCGGCGAGCAGATCTGCAGGTTTCCTGTACGTACGGCTCGGCAGCGGTCCTAAGGATCGCTGCCGGGTTTCCAAGGAGGTCTGTGGGTCGAGCCAAGATTGATGCCCGTGCCGGTAATAAATGGGTTACCGGCAGCCGAGAGGCTGCCGGTAGCTCGAAAAGTACCTGCATCAGTCGGGCAAAGGTTATCCTGGGTTCTATACGCGGGTTCCGGGTAGTCGAAAGGCTACCCGGGGCTCCTGACGGATGCAGGATAGCCGGAGCGCAGGCCATTACGGGCTCTTTTAAATTAAGAAGCTCCTCCTTCACGGAGGGGCTTCTTATTCGATAATAATGATGCAGATAAGACCACCGGAGCCGTCATTTACAATGCGTTGCAGTGTCTCCTGCAATTTGGCCTTGGGCATTTTCGGGCATCCGGTGGAGTTTGTTCTGGATGCCTTCGCGCACCAGATCGTGAAGCGACTTACCGAAGATTTCCGACTCCCAAATCTTTTTCGGGTTCTCCTCAAACTCATTGAGGATGTAGCGCACCAACTCCTCACACTGCTTCTCCGTCCCGATAATTGGCGTAATTTCGGTAGTAATGTCGGCCCGGATGATGTGGAGTGACGGGGCGCTCGCCTTAAGCCGCACGCCGAACCGGTTTTCCTGGCGGATAAGTTCTGGTTCCTCGAGGTTCATCTCGTCTAGCCGCGGCGTCACCACCCCATAACCGGTCTCCTTTACCTCGCGAATGGCGTCGGCAAACTTATCGTACTCCCGCTTGGCAACGCTCAGCTCCCGCATCAGGCGAAGGATATCTTGGTCGCTGCCTACCGTAAAACCGCTGATCTCGGAAAGAACCTGGTGGAAGAGCCCCTCCGCAGCCGTCAGGGTGATATAGGCCACACCTGTGCCGAGATCGGTTTCCCGTTCCACCACCGCGTCGATAAAGTCGTGCTCCTTCAGTTTCATAGCGACTTCTTTAATATCCCGGACGCGGCGGACATCCTTGATGGCCTCCCGAACCGCGTTCTCAAACTTCTGGCGCAACCAGTGCTCCGTACCGAGTTTCGTCCACCCACGGCGGCAGCGTGATATTCACTTCGCTGACAGGAAACTCGTATAAAACCTCTTCAAGGATATTAAAAATATCGCTCTGGGTCATCCCTTCAACGTCCACCGGGAGGACCGGCACATCATACTTCCGCGTCAGTTCAACCGCGAGCTGAGAGGTTTCCAGGGCGTGGGGTTGAGTGCTGTTCAAAATAACGACAAAAGGCTTGTTTAAATCTTTAAGCTCCTGAATTACCCTCTCTTCGGCCTCCACGTAACCTTCCCGCGGAATGTCCGTAATGGTGCTGTCGGTAGTCATCACGATCCCAATCGTCGAATGATCCTGAATCACCTTCCGCGTACCAACCTCCGCCGCTTCGTCGAAGGGAATGGGTTCGTCAAACCACGGCGTCGTTACCAGCCGCGGGAGTTCATCCTCCTCGTAGCCGAGCGCTCCCTCCACCCGGTAACCCACGCAGTCCACCAGCCGGACCCGGAACTTTATCCCGTTCAAGGCGATCTCTACCGCCTCGTTGGGGACAAACTTGGGCTCGGTGGTCATCACCGTCCGGCCGGTACCACTCTGCGGCAGCTCATCCCTTGCCCGTTCACGGTCGTAAACATTTTTAATATTCGGGATAACTAAAAGCTCCATGAAACGCTTGATGAAGGTCGATTTGCCCGTCCGCACCCCGCCCACAACACCGATATAGATGTCGCCGCCCGTTCGTTTGTTGATATCCCGGAAAAGCTTTTCCATGACCAACTCCCTCCCTGATCCTCGGTTCTCATTTTTTCCAGTCAACGCTATGACCATTTATATTCCTGGTAGAAAGATTTATTCCGGTAAGCCAAAAAATTTTCCCATCTTCTGGCCACGTCACCCAACCCATGGCTGCCTCTGGGAAGAACCGGAAGCTATCATTTCCGTTACGGCCAAACTTAACTAACCATATGCAACACGGGAAGAAAAGATGCTCCGGGGCGAAACTAACCTGGGCGCTTAAACAAGCGAAAAGTAGCTGGTCGAATAACGCAAATTGTAATTTATAATGGCAGAAAAAAGGAGGGAAATGATGGTCCGCTATAACGATCTCTGGATGGCTTTAGGGCTCGACCTCGACACCCACGAGAAGCTTCTTAAGGCGCTGCCTCCTACTTATTACGAGGTCTATTTCAAGCAGGAGAACCGTCCGCGGGGAATGGAATACTTTGATTTCGTCATTAACGAAATCCCCGGGCTGCGCATCAAGGAACTCCAGGAATTCCGCCAGGCAGGCGGAAAGGTGGTCGGAACCTTCTGCCTCTACGTTCCCGAAGAATTAATTTTAGCCGCCGGTGGCGTTTTTGTGGGGCTTTGCGCCGGTATTGAAGTCGGCACCGCGCGGGCGGAAAGCGTCCTTCCCCGTAACATTTGCCCGCTGATCAAGTCCTTTATGGGTTTCAAACTCCAGGTGGAGAAAGACCTGCGCAACCTCAACCTTCCCGTGTTAAAAATTGAAACCGACTACAGCGAACACAACGCCGGACAACTCCGGACGCGCATCGAGGCGTTTATCGAAATGCTCACAGACGGCGTCAACACCCGTGCCGACTGAAGCTCATCACGCGTCTTGTCAGGGCCTCCTTGCGAGGGGGGCCCGCTTCATTTTCCAGCCTTACCATCAGAGGTATCCGGACAGACCGTCCAGGTAGCCTTAATTCGGCAGACCTCTTCGATTTCGTGCGTCCGCGCGCGGCCCATTAGGTTACGGGCCGCTTCGAGCGGCGAAAGGTTTTCAAAAAGGACGCGGTAGGTTTCGGTAGTTATCGGCATCGTAACGTTAAGCTCCCGAGCCAACGTATAGGCTGCCCGGGTTGTGCGGACCCCTTCAACCACCATGCCCACCGCCGCTAGTGCTGCGTCAAGCGTTTTGCCACGGCCGATTTCGATGCCGGCCCGGCGGTTACGGCTGTGCATACTCATGCAGGTGACGACCAGATCCCCGAGGCCCGTCAGTCCCGCAAAGGTGAGGGGATTAGCACCGAGGCGGACGCCAAGCCGGGTGATTTCGGCCAGACCCCGCGTGATGAGCGCCGCCTTGGCGTTATCGCCGAAGCCGATGCCCTCGCAGATGCCGGTACCAAGCGCGATGATATTCTTAAGCGCCCCGCCGAGTTCCACACCTACAAGATCGTCGTTAGTGTAAACCCGAAAGAAAGGTCCCACGAAAAGCTCCTGGACAAATTCCGCCGTTTGGTGACGCGGCGCCGCAGCAACCACCGCCGTCGGTTGGTTGCGCCCTACTTCTTCGGCGTGGCTGGGGCCGGAAAGCACCGCGTAACGGGCCAGCGCCTCCCTCCCCGCTTCGGCACCGTAAACTTCGGAAAGCCGGAGTAGCGTCCCCTCTTCGAGCCCTTTAGCCACGTTAACTACCCAGGCTGACGCCGGAATTAAGGGTAGGGCTGCCTGCAGGACCTTCCGGAAGGCGTGGGAAGGAACGGCGAAGACAACCACGGCTGCCCCCGCCAGCGCATCCCGCAAGGAATCCGTCGGGTCAACCCCCTTCGGGAAGAAAACACCCGGGAGGTACCGCCGGTTCTCCCGCTCCCGTATGAGGGCGGCCACATGCTCCGGACGCCGCGCCCAGAGGGAAACCGCATGCCCTTTCCGGGCGAGAAGGCAGCTGAGGGCCGTTCCCCAGCCTCCCCCACCGAGCACTGCTACGCGCAAGGGACTCACTCCCCTGACGGTTTAGTTTTTGCTCAAGACTTTCGCGCCGCCGCGACCGCGTTTTCGAAGACGAACCGCCCGTCAGGATAACTGCTTCTCAGCCGCCGCCAGTTCGGGTGGTGGTACGGCAGGATATTACGCTCGGGGTGGGGCATCAGGCCCATTATTCGGCCCGTCGGGTCCGTAATTCCGGCAATCGCACCCAAAGACCCGTTCGGGTTGTACGGGTACTGCTGGGTCGGCCGGCCCGTTTCGTCAACGTACCGGAAAACGACCAGTCCCTGCCGCTCGATCTTGTCGAGCGTTGCCGGGTCGGTAAAGAATTTCCCTTCCCCATGCGCCGCCTGAAACGTGACCACCCAACCTGCCGCCCCCCGGGTGAAAACGCACGGGCTCTCCTCCACCCGCAGCCGCACCCACCGGCATTCAAATCGGGCGCTATCGTTCACCATGAGGGTTGCCCGGATAGACCCCACCTCTCCGAAAGGAAGCAATCCAGTACGCACCAGCACCTGAAAACCGTTGCAGATACCTAAAATCAGGCCGCCCGCCGCAACAAAGCTCTCGATCTCCTCCCGGAGGAAGGAGGTGAGCTCGACCGCAAGGATCTTCCCTGAGTGGACATCGTCGCCGTAAGAAAAACCCCCGGGAATGACGAGGACCCGGTAGTCGCTGAGCTTTTCCTTGCCCGCCCGAAGCTGGTTGATGTGGACAAGGCGCGGTGCCCCGCCCGCGGCCTCGAAAGCGTAAGCGGTCTCCACGTCACAGTTTGTCCCGTCGGTCCGCAGCACCATTACGGGAGGCCTCACGCCCCAAACACCTCCTTCATCGGACGGCAGTAGGCGGCCCGGAGCCGCTCAAGGGGCACCGCAAAGAGCGGTCGGCCGCTCTGGAGCACCCGCAACTCCGGTTCCGCGAGCGTCCGTCCGAGCACCCGACAGGGAAGACCGGCAAACAGAAGCGCCGGGTCGGCCGCCGGTTCCAGCTCAACCACGAAGCAGCCCGCCGTCTCGTTGAACAGAAAGAAGTCAGGCCGGAGCGCCGCGGGGATTTCGATCGCCGCCCCCAACTCCCCGCCAAAGCACATCTCCGCCAGTGCCGCAAGAAGACCCCCTTCGCTTATGTCGTGGCAGGCGCACACCATACCGGCACCAATCGCCCGGTGCAGGGCGCCCAAAGTCTCCCGCAGGCGTGCCAGATTAATCCGGGGGAGGTTTTTCCCTAACACCTTGTGCAGGTCGTAGTAAACCGAACCGCCCATCTCTTCTTCACGTCGCTCCCCGACGAGAACGAGGAGGCTGCCCGGTTTTTTGAGGTCCGCGGAGACGGTCTTGCCTACGTCCGGAACGCGGCCGAAAACGGAGACGCAGAGAACCGGTGGAATGTGGATAACCGTGCCCCGCCCGCGGTAGGTACTGGAAAGGCTGTCTTTCCCCGAAATGAAGGGCAGGCCGAGCGCCACGCTAAAATCAACACAGGCGTCCACCGCACGGTCAAGCTGCGCTAAAAACTCTCCCTCCGGTACCGGCCAGATAAAGTTATCGATCAGGACGAGTTCCTCCGGGTTGGCCCCCACGGCTACGGCGTTGGCCACCGCCTCCGTTGCTGCCCAGAGGCCGCCCCAGTACGGGTCAATCCGGTTGAGCACCGGGTTGAGCCCGTGAGCAATAATCATCCCGTAAGGTTTCCCCAATAACGGCGCCAGAACCACCGCATCATTCGGCCCATCCCCCCGTACGCCCCCGTAAGGCGGTAGGGCGTTCGTCCCCTGAACGCCGTGATCGTAAACCCGAACGATCGGCTCTTTGGAGCAAACATTGAGGTGTGCAAGGACGCGGCAACAAGTCTCTTCCCAATCCTGCGGGAGTGGGATATCCGGTTCGCTAAGCACGGGTTCCCGGTAACTGCAGGTAAGAAGCCGCTGGGGCAGGCCGTGGTGGAGGAAATCCATCGTCAGGTCCAGAACCTTTTCGTCACCGTAGTAAGCCTCGAAGCGCCCGGTAGCGGTAAACTCCCCAAGCACCGTAGCTTCCACATTATGTTCGCGGCAAATTTCGAAGAAGCGTGGTAAATTCTCCGGTGCCACCGCTGCGACCATCCGCTCCTGGCTCTCCGAAAGGAGGATTTCCCAGGGAGCCAGGCCTGAGTATTTTAAAGGCGCGCGGTCGAGATAGATGCGGGCTCCCGTTTCCGCCCCCATCTCCCCTACCGCCGAGGCGAAGCCCCCCGCGCCACAGTCGGTGATAGCGCGGATCAGTCCCTCGTCCCGCGCGACGAGGAGCGCGTCCGCCATCCTTTTTTCCTCGATCGGGTGGCCAATCTGAACCGCCTGGGCGTTGACGCTCTGCGTCCGGTCGGTCATCGCCGCACTCGAAAAGGTCGCGCCGTGAATGCCGTCCCGCCCCGTCCGGCCGCCGACCACTACAACCGCGTCGCCCGGCACCGGCCGGCCTTTTTTCGCCTGGGCGGCAGGAATAAGCCCGTAAGCGCCAACGATTACTGTCGGTTTGGCCCGGAAGTCGGGGTGAAAGTGAACCGACCCGTTGTTCGTAGGGATACCCATCCGGTTGCCGTAATCGCGCACGCCGGCAACCACGCGCCGCAGCAGGTAATGGGGGTGCAGGCACCCCGGCGGTACCGCCGGTGTGTCGGGCGGCGCAAAGCAGAAGATATCGGTCGAAGCGATCACCTTCGCCCCCTGACCCGTACCCATAATATCACGGAAAACGCCGCCAGAACCGGTCGCCGCGCCGCCGTAAGGCTCGATAGCCGAAGGCGCATTGTGCGTCTCCACCTTGCCACAGAGCGCCCAGCCCTCGTAAAAGGCCATAACGCCTGAATTATCGACAAAGGCTGAAAGGACCAGATCCTCCCGTGCCACTCTGGCCGTCGCTTCTTTCAGGCGGGTAAGAAAAGGCTTTTTCTCCACCCCGTCAACGATGATCCGGGCCTTAAAGGTTTTATGGACACAGTGTTCCGACCAGGTCTGCGCCAGAACCTCCACCTCGGCGTCGGTTGGGTCCCGTCCGAGCTCCCGAAAGTGTTGCTGGATAAGCCGCATCTCCTCAAGGTTGAGAAAGAGGCGGTCCCGGGAGAGCGCCATTAACTCCTCATCCGTCATCTCCCTAATAGGAATTATTTCCGTCCGCCCCGGCTCCCCACCCAAGAGCAACGTCTTGGGCTTCTCGGTCACCACATGCTGAATCGTCTCGTTAACCAGCAGGCGCCGCAGGATCAGCTCTAACTCTTCGTCGCCCAGTCCCCCGTAAAAGGCGTATTCCATACTCGAATCGGCAGCGCGGAGCCCCGCAATTCCCAGGTCTGCCGCCGCTTTCAAGAGCGAACCCGCTTCGGGATTCATCACCCCCGGCCGGTAAGCCACCTCCACGAGCCGGTCAGCGTCAGTTACGAGAGGGGCATTGAGCCGGTACTCCTGGAAGACCCTCTCGCACAAAAGTCGTTCCGCCAGCAAGCGGGCTGCCTCCGCGCTGATCCCCTCGAAACGGTAAACCTTTACCGTGCGAACCCGGCTCACCGACTGGATACCTAGGGCATGGCGAATCTCATAGAGAATCTCCTCCCCGCGGGAATCCTTAAGCTCAGGTAAAAAACCAACACGAACCTCCTGGAGCATCGCCGCCTCCTTAAAAAACCTATTTAAAAAGAGCGATTTTCAGCTATTAGGATATACCTTTTCTACAGGAACTCCGCTCAACCCTGCCACAATTACGCGCACCTACGCCAAAATTGTGCCGCCACCTACCACCAGGTCGTCTCGGTAAAAAACGGCCGCCTGCCCTGGAGTTATAGCCCGCTCCGGCACCGCAAACTTCACCCGCACCCGGTCCTCGCCAGCAGGCTCGATCACCGCCCGCTTTTCCCGGGCCCCATGCCGCACCTTTACCGTCACCGGCAGGCTTCCCGCCAGCGCGGGAAACGGGATAAGGTTCACGTCGCCAACCAGGCATTCGTCCCGGTAAAGAAACTCCTCCGGCCCTACAATAAGCGCATTACGCGCAGGGTCAAGGGCGAGAACGTAAAGCGGGTAGCCTGCCGTCACGCCCAAACCCCCGCGTTGCCCTACCGTATAGTAGGGGAGCCCCCGGTGCTGGCCGATTACGTTCCCCTGTAAATCAACGATGGGACCAGGGCACGGCTCGCCGGCCACCTGGCGCAGAAGCCTCCGGTAATCACCCTCCGGGATAAAGCAAATCTCCTGGCTCTCCCGGGCCGCAACGCGCAGGCCACGCGCCCGGACAAGCGCCCGCGCCTCCTCCTTGGTTTTTGTACCAAGAGGGAAGAGAAGGTAGCGGAGCTGTTCTTGGGTAAGCGCATAGAGAAAATAGCTCTGGTCCTTTTTCCGGTCTACGCCCCGGGCCAGCAGATACCGCCCCGTCTCGACATCCCGCCAGATACGGGCGTAGTGTCCCGTGGCAAAAAATTCCGCACCTAGTTCAACTGCCCGGTGGAGCAGTAGGCCGAACTTCACCCGCGGGTTACAAGTAACGCACGGGTTAGGAGTCCGCCCCGATAAGTAGGCCGCCACAAAAGGCTCAATCACCGCCGCCTTGAATTCTGCCTGCAGGTCGAAGAGGTAATGCTTAATCCCGAGCGCCGCCGCTACCGTCGCTGCCTCCGTCATACGGGACTCCGTCACCTGCATCGTCACGCCGAAAACGGTATGGCCTTCCTCCTGGAGGAGGATGGCCGCCGCAGCGCTATCCACGCCGCTGCTTAAAGCCACCGCCACCCGCGCCAAGAAGCTTTATCCCCCCTGCTTTTCTCCCCCGCAGCCGCCTCACCGCCCCGTCCAGAACAGCAACAAACCACTTCACCGCAGCAACCGTTGTGCCCCGGCCCAACATCACCCGGACCAGGCATCAGGTGGTGCCTAATAGCAGTTACCGCAGAATCCCCAAGTCAAAAGAGAAAAACCCCGCGCGTGCCGTGAACCCCCAAAGTTTCCATGAACCCGTCTCGCAACAGGTGGGTGCCCTCCCGACCGCTTTTCGCTTCCTCCCGACGGGGGCCTGCGAGCCACGGCCGGAGCCCGGGCTCCCTATGTGTTGGTGTTGGCTCAGAACTTCAAGATGCTCACGGTCACCGCAGGGTACCTTTTGCTGCCTATATCTTATCATATCCCGCCACCCCACCGCAATAATAAAAGAGCCAGCCACCCTCTATCACGAAAGAATTACGCAAACCCCTCCTCGAACGGCAACCCGAAG
>NZ_JBRAIN010000052.1:0-13065 GCF_052743955.1 Thermodesulfitimonas sp. | reverse complement strand
GAGATTGAGGTATCCTTATGACAAGGCTGCCGCGGGTAACGGGCAAAGAGGTTATGGCTGCTCTTATGCGAAAGGGTTTCAGCCTTCTTCATGTTCGCGGCAGCCACCACTATCTTCAGCCGCCTGAAGGCGGCCTTTTGGTGACTGTCCCCGTTCACCCCGGCAAGACGTTAAAACCGAAGACTTTAAAAACCATCTTGAAGCAGGCCGGTCTTACCGTCGAAGAATTGCTCGACCTGCTCTAAAAGGAGAATATCTCCAAAGCCGTGAAGTAATACGGGTTTGCGGGCATAACTTTTTGAGAAAATTTTGAGAAAATGAGTTCGATTTACCGCAGTTTTTGAGGGTTTATCAGAAAGAGGGAAATCCCGGAAAGCCGCTTCATTGCCAGGCTTGCGGCCTCTGGTAAACTTTTACAAACGGTGGGACGTTAACTCTTAATCGTCTGGCTGGGGGTTCGAGTCCCTCGTGGCCCACCAGAGAAAACAAGCAAAAGAAGCCGGCTACTGCATGATACCGGCTTCTTTCTCCTTTACCGGGTACTATCTTACACTATTCACAAGAGTATCTTTCACCCGCCCGTTAGCCGACAGGTAAAGCGCCGCGCGACCCAACGGGCAAAAAGGTTGAAGCCCAGCACTACCAGTACCAGCACCGCTGCTGAACCGTCTGCCACCCGCCGAACATCGGGAATCAAAGCCTCAGAGTTGATCTTCCAAATATGGACAGCGAGAGTCTCGCCTGGGCGGAAGGGATTCCAGGGACAGGTGGGCTGGGTGATATCAAGCTGACTAAAGTTCAGGTGGGGAGTGGTCATTCCAGCCGTAAAGAGGAGCGCTGCCGCCTCGCCGAAAACCCGGCCAGCGGTAATGATAATCCCGGTTATGAGGCCCGGCAGGGCGGTAGGCAGTACCACCCGGCAAATCGTTTGCCACTTGGTAGCGCCAAGACTCAGGCTCGCCTCCCGTAAGTCCCGCGGCACAGTGCGGAGGTTCTCCTCCGTCACCCGAACCATCATCGGGAGATTGATCACCATAAGCGCCAGCGCACCTGCCACCAGCGAGTAGCCAAAACCAAACATGGTAACGAAAATTAACAACCCAAAGAGGCCTACTACTATCGAAGGAAGCGAGGTTAATGTTTCAATGCTCAAACGAATCAGATTCGTAAACTGGTTTTGGCGCGCGTACTCGGCAAGGTAGATACCGCCTAAAATTCCTAGGGGAGCAGTTAGCGTCATCGAAAGGAAGAGCAGGTAAAAGGAATTAAAAATATTCGGGCCAATGCCACCCCCCGCACGCAGCGTTTCCGGCTCGCCCAGCAAAAATTGCAGGTCAATAGCCCAGTAACCGTGAACAATGATATAACCGAGGAGGGAGAACAAAATCAGGACCACCAGCCCCGCGCCAAGGTAAAAACCTGCCGTTGCTAGTTTGTCTTTGACCTGGGCTTTCAAAGAACCGCTCCCTTCCTTCCAAGCAGCCGAATAAGAAAGATAAAGAAAAAGGAAAGAACCAGCAGGATTAGGGCCATAAACCAGAGGATATCGTTCCATAATGAACCCTGAACCGTATTACCCATATCCATGGTGATACCACTGGTCAAGGTAATTAGTGGGTCAAGAATAGAATGGGGGATCTCTCGCCGGTTCCCGATCACCATCTGCACCGCAAGCGCCTCGCCAAAGGCCCGCGCCAACCCGAGGACAACCCCCATCAGAATCCCGGCCCGGGCACTAGGTAGAATGATCGTCCTTATTGCCTGCCACCGCGTAGCGCCTAGGGCTAGGGCGGCCTCCTTTAGCGTGCCCGGCACGGCGCGGATCGCGTCTGTAGCCACACTGGCAATAGTCGGGAGAATCATTACTGAGAGTACCAGTCCACCGGCTAATAAGCTAAAGCCGGTTCCGCCGATATTATTTCTAATAAAAGGCACGAGAACACTTAACCCGATATAGCCGTAAACAACCGAAGGAATCCCAGCCAACAGTTCAATAACCGGCTGCAAAAAACGCTGACCAAGCCGGGGCGAAATTTCGGCCATAAAAACCGCCACCGTAACCCCAAGGGGGGCACTCAGTAGAACCGCCAACGTCGAAGTGATAACGGAGCCGAAAACAAAGGTAAGAACACCTACCTGCGGCCCTCCCGCGCTGGCAGGACGGTCGGGCCACCAGTGGACGCTGAAGATGTTTGCTAGACTTATTTTATGGTGGGTAAAGACCGCCAGCCCCTTCCAACCAAGAAAAAGAATAATCGTTAAAATTAACAGAATCGCAATCACAGCGCAGGAAAAAGTAAGGCTGTAACCCAAAAACTCGCGGCGGACATTCCGGTTTACCACTGCCCTTATATTGCTCCTTTGTATTTATAAGGCTAAAATTCGACCTAAGAGTCTTACTTGTTAAATTATAAAATATGAGAGAGAGGAAAAGGCAAGCCTTCTCTCCCTCCCCTTATTATCCGGCCCCTTTCGGTTACGGCTTATAACTCAACTTTCATCCCCTTTACAGGGAAGTACTTCATCTCCCTGATCAATCCGTTCTGCACCTCATCGCTTAGTACAAAATCGATAAAGGCCTTAACCACTTTTGACGGTTCACCTTTAGTATATAGGTGGCCAAAGGCCCACAAAGGATACTTGCCGGTATTGATATCTTCTTCCGTAGGCGCCGCACCATCAATTTTAACGGGCTTAACCTTACCGTTAAGGTAAGCAATGGCAAGATAGCTAACGGCACCCGGCGTCTGGCTTACGATCTGATAAACCGTCCCACTTGATTCCTGCTCCACATCCCCTTTTATCTCTTCTTTACCCTCCATTACGTACTTGTGGAAGGTCGCCCGGGTTCCGGAACCTTTCGCGCGATCTACTAGGAAAATCTTCTGGTTTCTGCCCCCGACCTCTTTCCAGTTGGTGATTTTCCCGGTAAAAATCTCCTGAATCTGCTGCTTCGTAAGGTTATCCACGCCCACTTCAGGGTGTGTCACCAGCGCAAACGCCTGAACTAAAACTTTATGGTCCTTCAGTTGACCAGCATCAATACCTGCCTTTTCCTCGGCAAAGATATCGGACATACCGATATCGCAAGCACCCTGGCTAACTTGGCTGAGCCCGGTGCCGCTGCCGCCGCCTTGAACGGTAATCTGAGCCCCAGGGTTCTTTTCCATAAACCGCTTAGCCGCTTCTTCAATCACCGGTTGCATAGCTGTAGAGCCGGCCACCACAACCGTCCCGGTAAGCTTCCCTTCTTCCTGCGAGCCTCCCCCGGGGCCGCTCTTCTGACCCCCTCCCGCGGTAAGCGTCAGGAAAATCGCTAAAATAACAGATATTACACCAAACCAACGCTTCTTTAGTAACAATGCAACCCTTCCCTAAATCTTCTTCAAAATTAAGATTTAAGAGGCAAAAATTGCTCTCTATCCCTCCTTCCTGAACCGCCGGGGTATAAAACCCTAATCTCTTGGTTAACTACAAACAACCCGGGGTTAAAGATTCGTTAAGTCTTTAGCTTTTCCTCTATCAAATACGCTGAAAGAAATTCTAAAAACCAAGAAGGAATAAACGTCCCAAGGGGGAATTTTTATAAAAATTTTTGTTGAAATTTTGGAGGAAAGCGTTGAACCGAGTTACCGAGCTACTAGCTAAAATCCCACTTTTTAAAGACTTTACTCCTGACGGACTGGCACGTCTCTCCCGGCATTTCCGGGCAAACCGGATCCCTGCCAGAAGCGTCCTCTTAGAAGAAGGTGAAATCGCCAACCGCTTAATTATCATCCTGCACGGGCGGGCCGGTATCAGCCGCCGCACAAGGCAGGGCTTCGTTTACGAAGCAGCTGGCCCGGGATCGGTCATTGGCGTACTTGACGTTCTCGAACAGGCGCCTGCTACAGTAACCGTGCGAGCCGAAGAGGAAACCATCGTCCTTTCTATAAGTCGTCAAGATCTATACTCTTTCCTTAAGGAACACCCGCAGGAAGCACTTACGCTTCTGGGAGTCCTGGCGGGCTACCTGCGCCAGACAGGCACAGTTTTAGATATGGCGGTACCACCAGCCGCCCCCGACACTGAAAAAGAAACCGCTAAAGAAACTGTAGGCAATCAAAAGAAAAACGGGGAAATGAGGGATTCGCCTTTTTATCCCAAGCAACATATCTGCCCCGCTTGCGAAGCGCAATTCACCTCTTTATCCGTAAAATCGAAATATGTCCGCCTTACCAGAACAGATAGCGACTTTTGCCCTTACTACGAAACCATAAATCCTATGTTTTACGAAGTGTTAGTCTGCCCCCACTGTGGTTATGCCTTTACCGAAGAAATGCCTCGGCTAACCGACCGGGAAAAAGCCAACCTGGCTACGCTGCTACCGAAAATCCGTAGCTCGCTTTCCTTCAGCGGCGAGAGAAATTTCGACGTGGCGGTAGAATCATTCCGCCTGGCAATCCAATGCCTTGAAGCGGTAGGCGGTAAAAAGCTTCTTTTAGGAAAATTATACCTAAAAACGGCATGGCTCTACCGGATAGCAGGAAAAGGGGAGGAAGAACAGCAAAATCTTCAGAAAGCCCTCGCTTATCTCGAACAATCTTACCAAACAGAGCAATCGGCCGACCCTACGTTAGAGTTAAACCTCATTTACCTACTTGGTGATCTAAACCTGCGTCTTGGGAATGAAGGGGCAGCTGCCCGCTGGTTTAGTCGGATTTTGGAACATCCGCAGCGCACCGCAAATCCCGCCATCCTAAACCGCACCCGCGATCGGTGGTACGAAATCCGTGAGCGGCGCAAAGAAGAAGGGGCGCTCAACCGGTGATTACTTTAACCAGCACTTTCCGCTGTCGGGGGCCGTCGAACTCACAGAAAAAAACCCCTTGCCAGGTGCCAAGCACTATCTTCCCGCCACTCACCAGGAGCGGGTGACATACCCCCACAAGGCAAGACTTGATGTGTGCCGCCGCGTTCCCCTCTGCGTGGCGGTACGCTCCAGCGACCGGCACTAATTCCTCGAGCTTGTTTAAAATGTCTTCGGCCACCGTCGGGTCGTAATTTTCGTTAACGCATATCCCGGCGGTGGTATGGGGGCAGTAGATGTACGCTATCCCCTCTGTAATGCCGCTTTCCCGTACAACTTCCTGTACCTTGCCCGTAATGTCCACAAACTCCTGGTGCTTGTGGGTCACGACTTCAATCGTCTTTAACACCGCGGTCCCTCCTTTTTTCGCGCTTTTACGGCAGGTGAGGTGATAGAACCGGCCATAGTTCCCGCAAATCACTGCAATCAAGGCTCAGGTGGGCATAGGCGCAGACAGTCGGCTCGGCGTTAACCGCTATCCCGAGCCCCACCCTTTCAAATAGGGGGATATCCCCGTGGCTGTCGCCGATGGCCGCCGTTTCCGCAGGCGTGGTCCGGAAAAAGCGGCAGATCGAATCGAGGTGCGCCGGCTTCCCATCCCAGGGCACCCGGATATGTACGCGGCCGTCAACCACCCCGTTGGTGAAGCCGAGCCCGTTAGCAACCCAAACGTCAAAACCGAGCTCTTTCGCCACCCGAGCGACTAAAATGTCGAGACCGGAAGAAAGAAGCGCCAGCCGCACCCCCCGCTCTTTTAACCTGCTCACCAGTTCCTTCGCGCCGGGGCGGTAGGGAATTTGGGCCACGATCGCCGCGATACGCGCCCGCGACACGCCATGCCAGGCTCCCACGTCACGCCGGGCGAACTCCTCATAGGTAATTTCCCCGGCCAAGAAAGCTGCCAGTGACCGGCTACCGTGACTCTCCCAGGTGCCAAGCGCTTCGTGGATATGCTGCCAGACACTCCGCACCGGTGTAAGCGTCCCGTCCAGGTCGAAAATGACCCCGCGCACCCTTTTTTCAGGTACTAAGCCGGCCATTACCCACTTTTGCTTCATTGCTGCCACCCCCAAACCAAAAAGAAGGCCGTCACAGGGAGTTTAAGACTTGTTGACTATTTTGCAGAGTTGCTGACCGGTGATGATCCCGGCGAGAAGCGCTATACCGAGCAGTACGACGGCTGGCCCCGGCGGTAGATCAAGGAAATAAGCAACATGCAAACCACCAAGAACCATTCCCGTCCCCGCTGCGATCGCGGTGGCCACTGTCCCGCTAAAACTCTTGTTCACCTGCATGGCGATTAAAACCGGTATGACCACCAGCGCCCCGGTAAGCAGCACCCCTACCGCCCTAATCGCTACCCCCACCGTGAGCGCCGCCACTACAATGAATGCTGTGTTCACAAAGGTTACTTTCAAGCCGGCCGCCCGCGCATATTCCTCATCGATAGCAATAACGAAAAGGTGCCTGTAAAACAAGAAAACCACCGTTGCCGTAAGGGCTACCAGCAGCGTGATAACCCGCAGGTCCGCAGGACTGATCGTTAGCAGGCTGCCGAAAAGATACCCGGTAAGATCAGCCCCGAAGCCCCGGCTTTTGCTTATCAGAATCACCCCGAGCGATAGACCCCCCGCCATCACCATTGCCAGCACAGCGTCGGCATGAAACCGTTGCCGCTGCCGCAACCATTCGACCGTGAAGGCCGCTACTACTACCACCACAAGAGTAACCACATGAGGGGAAACACTCAAGATGAGTCCCAGCGCTGCACCGGTCAGGGCGATATGGGCGAGGGCATCGGCAAGAAAAGAATACCGCCGGGCGACGAGAAAGACCCCGACCAGCGGGCAAGCAAAACCGCAAAGCACGCCCGCCGCCATCGCCCGGAGAAAGAAACCGTAACCCCAGATATCCACCCTACCGCCTCCTGCCCGACATTTTCCGGATTTGCCGTTCGGCTCGTGCCGGGACAAAAACCGGCATCCCATAAAGCAGGGAGAGCTTCCCGTTCTCCAGGCATTCTTGCGGAGGCCCAGCGAAAACGATGCGCCGGTTCAGACAAACAACCTTTTTCACCCGCCGCGAAACCGCACCGATATCGTGAGTTACCAGGACAATGCTGACGCCCCGCTCCCGGTTGAGCCGCTCCAAAAGGCCGTAGAAGGTTTCCTCGCTTGCGACATCAAGCCCTTCCGCTGCCTCGTCAAGGAGTAGCAATTCTGGCTCCGCCGCCAACGCCCGGGCAATCGCCACCCGCTGCCGCTGCCCCCCGGAAAGGGCCCGGACCGGGCAGCGGACGAGATTCTCGATTCCAAGAACCGCAAGCGCCTCCTTTATCTTTTCCCGGTCGGAACTGCCAAATCCCCGCCACAATCCGGCGCGGGCGATGCGCCCTGCAGCCACCACTTCCCAGACTGTGGCCGGAAAATTTCCGAAGGAGCCCGCCTTCTGCGGTACATAACCAATACGGTAGCGCTCCCGAAAGTGGGCACTTTCAACCTCGAAAAGCCTGACCGTCCCCGCCGTAGGCTTATACAGGCCGAGAATCACCTTGAGCAACGTGGTCTTCCCGGCGCCGTTTGGCCCAAGAATAGCCATAAAATCACCGCGTCTGATACTCAAGTGAATATCTTCAAGGACATTACTCCCGTTAAAGTTAATACTCACACCATCAAGACTTACCAGCGTATCCACCATCGATAGCTCCTCCCGGGGTCAGACTTCAGTTGTCTCAACGCCCTTCACTGCCTAAAGCCGTTATTAGGACGGCGAGGTTATCCTCCATCACCGCAAGATAACCCTTTTGCCCCGCTTTTTCCTCCGGACTGAGCCCCGCCGCCGGGCTGAGTACCAGGCTTTTTACCCCGGCCTCGCGGGCAAGTGTTTCCGCTAAGCGGGGGCTCACGGTCGAATCGAAAAAAATATACTTTACCTTATACTGCCGGACCAAGGCTACAAGCTCTTTTAGCCGCGCCGGTGACGGTTCCGCCTGGGGGGAAAGTCCCGCTACCGGTATCTGGCGTAGTCCGTAGCGTGCCGCCAGATAGCCGAAGGCCGCGTGGGCCGTCACAATTTCCCGGTGCTTGAAGTGGGCCGCCGCTTCCCGGTACGCGCGATCAAGCGCCGCCAGCCGCTCAATGTAAGCTGCCGCCCGCTCCTCGTAATAAGCCCTACCCGCCGGGTCCACGCGGCTCAAACCCACTGCAATCTGCCGCACGTAGTACTGCGCCCTAACCGGGTCAAGCCAGGCGTGCGGGTCGTAAGGGCCATGGTGGTGGTGTTCCGCAGCTGTATCTTTTCCGGCATGATCTTCATCTTCACCTGTATAACGTAAAAGGTCGAGCCCACGCGTAGCCTCCACGACCGCCCGGCCGTGAAATTCCGGTAGGACCTTATCCACCCAAGGCTCGAGCCCCGCCCCGTTATAAATAAAAAGGTCTGCTTGCACCGCCCGCTTAATATCCCGCGCCGTCGGCTCCCACTCGTGGACGCTCACCCCTGGCGGCACAAGGCAAGTCACCTCAATCCTTTCCCCACCCACCTGCCGCGCGAAATCGTAAAGGGGGAAAAAGGTGGCGACAACCCGAACCTTGCCGGCGCTCGCCCCTCCCTTATCGCCAGCACACCCGCTAAGAAGAGAACAAACCAGCAAAACCACCGCCACGACCAGCCGCACTACGTCACCGCCTCCTCAATTCTTGGCTTTCCGGCACTCCCCGCAATAGCCAAAGACGGCGAAGCTATGCCCGTGGATTTCAAAATCCGGGTTCGCCGCCGCCACCCGCATTACGCAATCGTCCGGGCAAAAAAGAAAACTTACTACCCGCCCACAACCAAGACAGATTAGGTGGTGCCGGTGTTCCTGCCGTAGTTCAAAACGCTTTCCCCCGTCTGGGAAAACAACCTCGTTTACCAAACCTAACTCCTTTAAAGTATCAAGCGTACGGTAGATAGTGCCTAGTCCAACGCCCGGAAAGCGCCGGTTAACGAGTTCCCTAACCTCTTTCGCGCTAAGCGGCCTTTTTTCCCGCAGCAGAACGCGCACAATCTGCTGCCGCTGGGGCGTTAGTTTCAGCCCTTTCTCCTTCAGCCCCGCCAGTATTCCAGCCAAATTCACTCTTGCGGCCCTCCCTGCCACCCATCCATCCCTAACCGGCACCAAATACTTTCCGTAGCGGTACCGTGACCACGCTTTAAAATCCGGTCTGCCCCATCACAATCGGCACTAAATAAGAACCCTTCTCAATTAATATGCTTTACTAGCCGTTAAAAGTCAAGAGGCGATCATCTGCGAAGAATCTGCGGCGCCCCGTCCCCGCAGGCCGCCCGTTCCCGCACCGTCAGAAAACCAGGGCGCAACCACTCCGGGAGGGACTCTAGGTCAACACTGGCAAAGGCTACCAGCGCCCGGTCAAACTCCCCTAACCGACGGCTGATTTCCCCAATCAGATAGCCAACAATCGCCGCCTCCATCCCGGTAAGGCCGCTGAGCGCCGCACCAAAATGCCGCCGCGCTTCCTCCTGGTGGTACCGCTCCGCCTCCCGGTTTTTTTCTTCCCGCGCGCACCACGAACCTCGCAGGTGAAGGTAAGCTATCGCTAGCGCGCCCGCCCCTCTTTTCTGCGCACTTTGCACCGCTAGCCGGTATTTTTCGCTCCCGGGATAAAGACGCCGTTGCTCGCGGAGAAACGTACCGAGAGCCCGCTGCAGCGGGTGATACTCACTGTAGTGGGGAAATTCGCAGAGAAAATCAAACTCCTGGTGGTAAGCGGCAAACCTGCACCCGGGGCAAACCACCACGAAAAAGGGATAGGGGAAAATATTACCGGCCCGGTAACAGAGGTCGCTTTCCAGTACCCCTCCCGATCCGGTGCTCCGCATAATTTCCGCCGGAAAAGTCGTGTAACACTCCGGGCAGCGGAGGCGGCAAAACTCGAGAATCTGCCCCATAATTTAATTTAGCCCCGGAGGCGGGCCCCATTAGCCCCCCGTTATCTGTCTCGGGAACCAGATTCGCTACCCGCCACCGTCATTCCTGCCGCCATAAAAACTTAAAACCTTACCGTTATCCCCGCAGGGAAAACTTTCTTTGCTTTGGGTTACCCAAAAATCTTGACGGGTATTAGTTTACCCCTCTAAAATTGCTATTAAAACTTTCGTGTATACTTAGTCTCAATCTCAATAATCCGCGACTGCGGTCTATTAACCGTTAAACGGTAGGTCTTATAAAACCATAAGTTTTTCGGGTGAAAATATGCTTAAAGAAATCGAAAGTTTCCGGAATTTCCTGACGACCCGTGGCGGCAAACTAACCGCAGAACGGAAAGCCATCCTCGAGGCGATCTCTACCTTCCACGATCATTTCACTGCCGAAGAGCTCCTCGACGAGATCAAGGCCCGCGGCGCCAAGGTTTCCCGGGCTTCGGTCTACCGCGCCCTGGAGCTCCTTGTCGCTTCTAACCTTCTCCGGAAACTCGACCTCGGAGAAAACCGCAGCCACTACGAGCGCCATTTCGATACCCACCACCACCTGGTCTGCGTGCGGTGCAACCAGGTCATCGAGTTTACCGCCGAACCGATGAAAAAACTCGAGGAGGAACTCTGGAGGCGGTACGGTTTTGACGCCCGGGGATTTCCGCAAAAGATCCTGGGCTACTGCTCTGAGTGTAACCAGCCCCGCGAGAAGGAGGAGTAACCATAAGCTATGAATAACACGCAACTAACGCTCCCAGAGCTCAAGAACGGCACGCACGGCCGCATCATTAAGATTAGCGGCGGCCAGCAGGCAGCCAAACGCCTCAACGCTCTCGGTATTGTACCCGGTAAGGAAATCATGAAGGTGAGCGGGATGCCGCTACACGGCCCGGTTATTGTAGATGTGAACCGGACTCGGGTCGCCCTGGGTTTTGGCCTGGCCAAAAAAGTTTTCGTGGAGGTCCTGGATGAAAATTCTGCTGGTCGGTAACCCGAACGTCGGCAAAAGTGTCGTCTTCTCCCAACTCACCGGGACAAGGGTCATTTCTTCCAACTACCCCGGCACCACCGTAGAGTACACCAGGGGTTACCTGAACCTCAACGGTGACCGGGTGGAGGTGATCGATGTTCCCGGCTCCTACACTTTGGAACCGACCTGCAAAGCTGAAGAAGTAGCCGTAGCCATGCTCCCTCACGGGGATATCGTTATCAACGTGGTTGACGCTACCAACTTGGAGCGCAACCTCTACCTCACCCTTGAACTTATCGCCCGGCAGGTTCCGCTCATCGTGGCGCTCAATCTCTGGGATGAAGCGCAGCATAAAGGCATTGTCATCGACGTACCGAAACTTGAAACACTCCTCGGTGTTCCCGTGGTGCCCATGGCCGCCATCAGGGGTGAGGGCATCAAACAGCTAGTCGCGCGCCTTCCCGAAGCCCGCAGCGGCACCGTTACCTGGCAGACAACCGACGAGCGGTACGCTACCGTCGGCCGGATCGTCCGGCAGGTGCAGCGGGTAACGCACCGCCACCACACCCTACTGGAGCAGCTTGAGGATTTGAGCGTCATGCCCCTGACCGGTTTTATCCTGGGCGGGCTGGTCCTTTTCTGCGCCTTCAAGATAATTCGCTTTATAGGTGAAGGATTGATCAATTTTCTCTTCGAGCCCCTTTTTGAAAACTGGTACCGCCCTTTTCTTCAGAAGCTGAGCGCGGCCCTTGGCGGCGCGGGACCACTTCACGACCTCCTTATCGGCCAGCTAATTAACGGGCAAATCGATTTTGTTCAGTCGCTCGGTATCTTAAGCACCGGCCTTTACGTGCCCCTGGCGATGGTTTTTCCGTACATCGTCGCCTTTTACCTGGTGCTCGGCTTCCTTGAGGACTTCGGTTACCTGCCGCGCCTTGCGGTCCTCTTTGACGGGCTGATGCACCGGGTGGGGCTGCACGGCTACGCCATCATCCCGATGATCTTAGGACTTGGCTGCAACGTCCCGGCAGCCCTCTCGATCCGCAACCTCGAGAGCCACCGCCAGAAATTTATCGCCAGCACGCTCATGGCCATCGCCGTCCCTTGCTTCTCTCAGACCGCCATGATCTTCGCGCTGGTCGGCCCCCACGGCAGCCTCTACGTGGGTCAGATATTCCTGACGCTCTTCTGCGTCTGGCTCACCCTTGGCCTTTTGCTCAACCGGCAGCTCGCAGGCTACACCCCCTCCCTATTAGTCGAAATACCGCCCTACCGGCTCCCGGGGGTAAAGGTCCTGGCCAAAAAGCTTTACCTCCGCATCAGTCACTTTTTCAAAGAAGCCATCCCTTTCATCCTCCTGGGCATCCTGGTGGTCAACTTGGCCTACCTCTCGGGTTTTATTCATCTTTTATCACGCGTCTTTCAGCCCCTTTTCACCTTTTTCTTCGGGCTACCCGGCAACACCGCCATCGCCCTAGTCCTTGGTTTCCTACGAAAGGACGTGGCCCTCGGCATTCTGGCCCCGCTCCACCTCACCCCGGAGCAACTGGTTGTGGCCAGCACTGTCCTGGCCGTTTACTTCCCTTGCCTGGCCACTTTTCTCATCCTCGCCCGGGAACTTGGCTGGCGGGACACGCTTAAAGTGACCGGCACCATGCTGGTTACCGCTCTTGCCGCCGGCACCTTTATAAACCTCGCCCTGAACCGCCTGGGCCTCCTCGCTTGGATCGGCGCGGGTATTCTGCTCAGCTTCCTGATCCTCCTCGAAGCAACCCACCGAAAAAAAAAGGCGTCAGTCTGATAATTCAGACACAGGTAACTCATCCTCCCGTAGCGCCCATGAAAAGGGGCTGCCCCAATCGAGGCAGCCCTCTCGCAGCGGCTTCCAGTTTACTCTTCGTTTGCTCTCACGTTCGTGGTGGCAACAGAAGCCGTGCTTGCACTCGCAGAAGCTGCCGGACACTGCGGCGGGAAAAGGTGTCGCAGATTACTATGGACACTTCATGGATTGCCTTTCAGTCCCCTTGTCATCGGGGTAACCGGTGCAACATACGATTGGGCAGCTTCCTTCGCCGTATCTCGTAGTCTTTCAGTCCCCTTGTCATCGGGGTAACCGGTGCAACGCTTTGGTGATGGGCTCAAGCGCCATAATTATCTCCCCTTTCAGTCCCCTTGTCATCGGGGTAACCGGTGCAACTACGCGGTCCAAGACCACACGCAGGAGCGCGGCTTGGACTTTCAGTCCCCTTGTCATCGGGGTAACCGGTGCAAC
>NZ_JBRAIN010000051.1:0-13142 GCF_052743955.1 Thermodesulfitimonas sp. | reverse complement strand
GGTTTGAAGCCCTGCTATTTTATACCGCCGAACACAACAGGTGCTAAATCCCGAACCGGCTTTCGGCGATGGCCCGGTCGATCTCCTCCTGCAGCACGGGCGGCAATCCTTCGATGCGGACGTTTAAAAAGCCCCGGACAATTGTCGCCGTAGCCTCGTCTTCGTCGAGACCGCGGGCCATCAAGTATTCAATCTCCTCCTGCGCCACTTTGCCCACTGCCGCTTCGTGGGAAAGCTCCACGTTGGCTACCCGGGCGTCAAGCTCAGGAACCGCGTAGATTCGGCCGGATTCCGAAAGCATCAATCCCCGGCATTCGAGATGCCCCCGCACCCCGGCCACCTCACCCGCGATGTAACCCCGGCTAATAATCTCCCCCCCGGTGGTTATAGTGCGGGAGACAAGCTCGGCTCTGGTTCCCGGCGCACTTAAGAAAACCCGGGAACCGATATCCATCTTTGTCCCAGGCGGGGCGATGAGAATGGTGTTATAACGGGCAACGCTGTTCCGCCCCACGAGGCGCGTAAAGGGATTCATTAAGATATCTTTAACCCCGCTCAGACAGATATAGTTGGAGAGGAAAACGGCGTCTTCTTCCGCCAGGGTAGCACCGCGCGGGCGGACAACCACGTCCCGGCCCCAGTTATGGATCATGGTGGAGGTAAGCTTGCCACCTTTTTTTACGTAAATCTCGGTTATCCCTACGTGAAGACCTCGGTGGACGAAAGCGCCGGTCGCGCAACCGGCGATCACGTCCAGGCTCGCCCCCTCCTCCACGATGATAAGGTTGCGCACCTTCTGCGCCAGACCCTCATGTCCGATGTACATCCCCGCCTGAACAGGGTAGCGGGCCTTTACCCCCGGCAGGACCCGGACGAAGAAGCCGCTGAGCGGCTGTCCCGACCGTCGCTCCTCCGGCAGGAGGGGAATCAACCGTCCTATATAACCCTCAACCCACGGGTAGCGCGTCGCCGCCTCCTGAATACCAAGCACCTCCACGCCTTCCTGGTCGCTGCGGCAGTGGACGACGGAGTGGTCGAGCTGCATAAAGGTCCCGGACCGCCCCGCACCAGTCACATCGAGCCCGGTATGCAAAAGGCGCTCCTTCTCCGCTGTGGGCAGAAGGGTCAAATCTTCGATATAAGGGTGCGCTTCCGCTTCCTGAACAAAAACTTCCTCTTTCTTCGCCATCGCTTCCCATCCCTCCGGCCTCTTTAAAGGACACAACGGACGCACTCGCCGTAGCCGACCCGCTTGATGCAGCTGAAGAGCTCCCGCGGGTTACCGCTGCACGAGAGGCGGCCCTTATAAAGCACGTGTCCGACATCCGCTTCCACGTAGTTGAGAATGTATCCCGTATGGGTGATGATGAGTCCCGACTTGGTCCGGCCTATCCGGATTTCCCGTAGGGAACGTTTGTCCCGCGGCGCAACCTCTTTTTCCAGAAGCCGGTTAATCGCCGTACCGATTAAAGCCATATTTTCCAAGTCGACGCCCGACTCGGGCTCATCCAGCAGTACCAGGTCGGGATTCTGAGCCAGCAACTGGATCAGCTCCGAGCGCTTCAGTTCCCCGCCCGAGAAGCCATGGTTGACCTCCCGGTCAAGAAAATCCGTTAAATCCAAGCTCTGGGCAAGGGTTTCGACCGAAACATCGTGCCGGGCCGCGATCCGGATGATGTTGCGCAACAGGACCCCCCGAAGCGTTGGCGGCCGCTGAAAGGCGATCCCTATCCCGCGCTTTGCCCGTTCGTTGACCGGCAACGCGGTCACGTCCTCGCCGCGAAAGAAGATCCGGCCCTCAACCACCCGGTAGCGCGGAAAGCCCATAATCGTTCCGAGCAGCGTCGATTTGCCGGAACCGTTAGGGCCAAAAAGAACGTGTGTTTCCCCCGGTTTGATCTCCAGGTTGATATCCACCAGGACCGTGCGGTCACCGATGGCAACGGTCAGGCCTTCTATCTTTAGCATCCTTTACCCCTCCTACGCGCGACTAAAAGCCGCCACAAAGCTGCCCTGCGGCACCCGGAGCGCCGCCGCCACAGGGCGGCATTTGGCCTTCAACAAGTGAAAAACCCTCCCGTCATTCATCTCCGAAAAACTCTCGAAATATCCCATCCCTTTCGCTAAAATCAAGTCTGCCCGCTCGTAAAGCGCCCTGAAGGCCGGTGAAGCGGCTTCGAGGTCGAGCCCCGGTGAATCGGTGCCGGTGGTTTCTACCCGGCCAAAGGCCTCCCGGAGCCTGCTCGCTTCCAGGTCGGCCAGGGTGAGGTCGTTTTGCACCGGCGCCCCTTTCACGACGTAGACCGCCTCTTCCACCGCCACGGCCAGACGCCGGAAAAGAGGGAGATCAAAGTAACACTCGCCGGCGTTGTCTGTCAAGAAAAGGAGGCAGCGCGCCCCCGCTAACCGCTTGAGAAACGCCGGTATTTCATCGATGTAAAACTCCACCGGCATCTTCATCTCCGCGGCAACCGTCGCCAGGTCCCGAAAAAAATCGATGCTGTTTCCCAAAGCGGCCAGCCGAAAAAGGCTCGTCCAGTCATCATTCACGGAAGGAGAAACCTCGCCAACCACTCGCGCTGATAGGGCAAGTTCCCCCTCTTTGACCTTTTTGAACGGGTCCGGGTTCGCAGCGGTTTCCCTAACCACCCGCTGGACCGCTGCCGCGATCTGGGCCGGAATCTTGTCCCGCGAGAACTCGGCTTCAAGGACCGCTCGGCCCGCGGCCAGCGCTTTTTCCCGGAGCTCCGGCACGTCTGTAGCCAGGGTGGCCGTGGTAACTATTAACCGGTCAAGACAGGCGTAGCATTCTTCTACCGCGCGCATTCTTTTCCACCACGCCAATATTATACTTCGTTTCGGGCGGCCGCGTTAAGAATTTTGCGAAAAGCGGGACCATCTGGAAAACTCAGGCCAGCTCCGCCACCGTTACGCCCGGGCCGCCTTCACCCGGCCCGCCGGGCCGGAACGAGCGCACCCTAGGATGGTGGGAGAGGTGCTCCCGAACGGCGGCCCGCAGCGCACCGGTGCCGTGGCCGTGGATGATCTCCACGCGGCCCAGTCCGGCCAGAAGCGCCGCATCGAGGTGGCGCTCGAGGTTTATCAGGGCCTCCTCAACCCGCTGCCCCCGGAGGTCAATGGTGGGACTGGCGGCAACCGCCGCGCTCGCCAAGCGGACGCCGCCAGCGGGCTGCCGCCGGGATACCGGCCGCACGGCCCCAGGCGGAAGCTCGACGCGGAAAGAGCCGACCTGCACGGTCACGCCTTGCGGCGAAACACCGACGACCGTCCCCTCCTGCCCGAAACGCGGGATGTAAACCGCCGCTCCCACGGTCAAAACCCCTGGCGCAGCCTCTTCCGGCAGTTCCGGCGCCGCCTCCTCGTAACGCGCCGTTAACCGGCGCAAGCGCTCCCGCGCCGCCTGAACTGCCTTCTCCTGTTCCCGCCGCTCCTCTTCGCGCAGTTTCCCCCTGAGTTCCCGAACGATCTCCTCCGCCTCGCGCCGCGCTGCCCGCACTAAGGCTGTGGCCTGTTCGCGGGCTTCCGCCAACAACTTTTCCTTGCGTACCGCCAACTCCCGCATCTTTTCTTCGTAGGTGGCCTTGAGTGCCAGCGCCTCCTCCTTGAGACGGGCGGCGGCAGTGGCATCCCTTTCCGCGCTGCGCCGCACCCGCTCGAGTTCCTGCGTCAGCTCCCGCACCCGCCGCTCTTCGGGACCCAAAAATTCCTTCGCCCGCGCAATTAACCGGGCGGGAAGGCCGAGCCCCGCGGCGATCTCGAAGGCGTTCGAACGGCCCGGCTGCCCAATGACCAGACGGTAGGTCGGGGATAGGGTTTCCGGATCAAAATCCACCGAAGCGTTCGCCACGCGGGGACGCCCGGCGGCAAACTCTTTCAACTCGCCGCTGTGGGTGGTGGCAATGGTGCGGACGTTGCGCCGCGCCAGCTCCTCGAGAATGGCGCAGGCAAGCGCAGCGCCTTCCCGGGGATCGGTTCCGGCTCCCAGTTCGTCTAGCAGCACCAGAGAACGCTCATCCGCTTCCCGGAGAATAGCAGCGAGGTTATGGATGTGGGAGGAAAAAGTGCTCAGGCTCGCGGTGATGCTCTGCTCGTCGCCGATGTCGACAAAAACTTTGGCAAAAAGGCCGATTTCAGTCCCTTCTGCCGCCGGGATCTCCAGCCCGGCCTGGGCCATCAGAACGCAGAGGCCGACGGTTTTGAGCGCCACGGTTTTCCCTCCGGTATTCGGCCCCGTAATAATCAGGATATCGAAATCCCGCCCGAGGCGTACGTCTATGGGCACCGCCTTTGTCCCGAGAAGCGGGTGCCGGGCCCGCCGGAGGTTAATCTCGGGAACCGGTAGGAGTACCGGCGTTACGGCGTCGAGGCTTGTACTATAGCGCCCCTTCGCCAGGATGAAGTCGAGGCGGCCGAGGGTTTCGGTCGCGGTCAGAAGTTCCCCGGCTACCGCCCCCACCGCCCGGGTGAGCTCGGCCAGAATCCTTTCGATTTCGCGTTGCTCGGCGGCTTTTAACCGGCGGACCTCATTCCCCTTCTCCACCACGGCCAGCGGTTCGATAAAGAGGGTCGCCCCGCTGGCCGATTGATCGTGGATCAGACCTTTTATCTTGTCTCGGTGTTCGACCCTGACCGGTAGCACATAGCGCCCTTCCCGGATGGTAATTATCGGCTCCTGAAGGTACTTCTGCCACGCGGGGGAACGGATAAATTTTTCCAGGATTTCTTTAATCTCCACCCGCAGCCTTTCGATCCGGCGGCGGATCTCGGCCAAGCGCGCCGACGCCCCGTCGGCTACTTCGCCCGGAGGCCGGAGCGCCTTTTTCAGTTCCTCTTCCAGCTCCGGGAAAAGGGGTAACCTCCCGCACAGCCGCCCGAGAACGTGGTATTTCGCCCCCCGCTCCCGGAAAAAAGCCTTTACACGCCGGATGGCGGCCAGGTTCTCACCCACCTGATAGAGTTCCGCCGCCTCCAGAAGGCCGCCCTGCAGCGCACGCCGCAGCGCCGCGCGGATGTCGTACCAGCCGCCAGCCGAAAAACCAGGCTCCAGGCGTAAAAGCTCCCTGGCTTCGGCCGTTTCCGATAGCCGCCGCCTAACAACTTCAATCTCGGTTGCGGGAGTTAGGCCCGCGGCCAGCTCGCGGCCAATGGGACTCTCCGTTAGCCGCGCCAGATGCTCCCGAACCAGGTCGAACTCAAGGCGGCGCAAAACCCGCTCGTCCAAATTCTTACACTCCCAACTGCCGGCGTCTGCAACCCCAGCCTGGCTCCCTATCTCAAACGACACCGCGGAAATAGTGGCCCCGCGTAAAATCGCCGCCGGCCAGCTCCTCCTCTAGTTTTTCATAAGCCTGGGGGTAGCCCCCGAGCGTCGCGTCGAGCGCCTGCCGGTAAGCCCGCGTGACGCGAGACACATAGGCGGCGTCTTCCAGGCGGGCCTCGATACGGAGCCCCGCTACGCCCGCACGCACCAGCGCCGGCAGGAACCGGAGCATCACCAGTTCCTGGCTATTAAAGATGTGCATCCGGCAGGCGGTATCCGGATAGACCGGGAAAAGCACGCCCAGGCGGTCGCGCAGCGCAAAGCGCCGCCCGCGGCAGGGAACGTTACAGGCCCGGTTCGCCCCCATTCCTCCTAAAACCGCCCCCACCACGCAATATTCCGAAACCATCAGGGGAAGGCGACCGTGGACGAGAACCTCCAGCGGCAGCGGGCTCCGCCCGGCAATCGCCTCTACCTGGCGGAGCGTTAGCTCCGGTGAGAGGACCGCGCCCTGCGCCCCTCGCTCCTGAAGAAAGGTTACCGCCTGCAGGTTGAAAACGTTCAGGTAGTAGTCGGCCCAGACGGGCACCCGGACCGCCTCTATCAGCGCCCTGAGCAGGCCGAGGTTACCGGCCACCACCCCGCTGAGAACCCCCGCAGGCGCTTGCTGGCAAAAAGCGAGTGTCGCCGCCAGCTCCGCATCCTTAGCCACACGCGGCGTCAGGAGAAAGAACCCCCGGCCTTGCGCCCGCACGTAGTCCGCAACCGCCGCGAGCCCCGCACTGTCGGCACCATCAGCCGCCCGGAACCGGAACTCCTCCCCACCGAAGTAAATTCGGTCGGCCCCGGCGGCGACAGCCGCCTTGACCGCTGCCGGCGTCCCGCAGCTCACCGCCAGGTAAACTGCGGCGTCACGAGCGCCGGAATTGGGCGCACAGACAGCGTCTTTAAGCCGCGCGGCGAAAAGCCCTTCATCGAGAGGCTGGGGACGGCGCGCCCGCACCTGCGCCAAGGCGGCGATGGCCTCCCGCCGGACCATGTTAATCTCGCTTACGGGAATGAAGAGGCCCTCACCGACCTCCCCCGCGAGCGCCACTAACTCAAAGGGCGTATTACCGAGCCGGCCCAGTTGCTCCCGCAGCAGCTCCAGAGTCAGCGGTCGCTTCTCTGCCCTCACCGCGAGGCTTTGCGTTGCAGCCGCCCCGCTATGCCCCGCCGCATCCGCCACCGTAACGCGCAGCGGCTCACCTTCCCGGAGGTGTACCCGAAAGACAACCGGGATTTTCCTGAATTCCCGGCCGTTGAAGCTCGCCTGCGCCTCCCGCAGCAGCGCCGCATCGGCCGTTTTGAAGACCCGGTCCCCCGGCCTGATCTTGCCTTCCGCGGCCACCTTTACCACCGCCCCCGCCGCAGCAGCCTCTACCTCCCCGCCCTCAACGAGAAGGCGCCGGACTTCGGCGCCGACACGACCCCCTTCAGACACCCAGAACTCGAGCCCGTCGCCCACCCGAAGCGGTAGGTTGAGTTTGATGGTGGCGATCTTTCGGCGCCGGTCGTAGTCGAGCACCCTCCCTACGGGAACGCCGCGGTTGTTCGGCCGGCGGTAACTCATAAGATCCCGCCCGGGCCGGCCGAAGAGGTAGCCCGAGGAAAAGCCCCGGTTGAAGATCTGAGCAAGCGTAAGGGTTTCCTCCGGGAGGACGAAAAAGCGCCCTGCCGCCAGCCTGTCGAGCAGCCGCCGGTAGATGCGCACAACCGTTGCCACGTACTCCGCCCGCTTTATCCGGCCCTCAATCTTCAGCGCGTCTACCCCCGCTGCCGCCAGCGCAGGCAGGTGGTGGCTCAGATTGAGGTCGCGCGGGGAGAGGAGAAACGCACCTATTTCTTCCGGCTGAGCCACCGCCCGCCCGCCTGAATCGCAGAGGGTGTAAGGAAGGCGGCAGGGTTGCGCGCACATCCCGCGGTTGCCACTTCGGCCCCCGATCAGGCTCGACATCAGGCACTGGCCGGAGTAGCAGATGCAGAGGGCCCCGTGGACGAAAACTTCCACCTCGAGGCCGGTCCCCTTTTTAAAAGCTTCAATCTCCCGCAGGGAGAGTTCCCGCGCCAGAACGATACGGCGGACCCCCGCCTCCCCCACCAGAAGCGCCCCGGCCGTGTTATGCACGGTCATCTGCGTGCTCGCGTGCAGGGGGAGTTCCGGCAAAACCATGCGGGCAAGGCGCAAAAGGCCGAGATCCTGAACAATCACGGCATCAGCGCCGGCCTCATAGACGAAGCGGAGGAAGCGTGCCGCCTCCTCCATTTCTTCGTCCGCGATAATGGTGTTAACCGTTACGTAAACCTTCACCCCGCGAACGTGGGCGTACTCGATAGCTGCGGTGAGCGCCCGCGTGGTGAAATTAGGCGCCTGCCGCCGGGCGTTGAAACCCTTTCCCCCCAGGTAAACCGCATCGGCGCCATTCTGGATCGCCGCCACCAGGGCGTCCCAGTCGCCCGCAGGAGCCAGAAGTTCCGGAACCCGCTTCACACTCTGGCCACCCGAATTAACCCGGAAGTAGTGATAATCTCGATGCCCTGCCTGGCAAGCGCATCAAGGAAAAGGTTCATCCCGAGCGAATCACTGGCCATGTGGCCGGCAATCACCACGTTAATGTTGTTTTTCTCTGCTTCTTTGCGGTGCTCCTCCTTAATGTGCATACCCACGACGGTACCGACACCTGCCACCTGTAGCTTGGCGTAGGCCTCCGGCGAGCCACTCGTCCCCCCGGTCATATCGACGAAAATCTTACCGGCGCGCCGGTCTTTCTCCCCCACCACAATTGTCGGGCCGGCACCCTGCTTCGCCGCCGTTTTGTACTCCGGGATCTCCTTCAGTACCTTGACCACGTCGCTGAGCCGCTCCGGTTTCCGTTCGTCAAAAAGGCGCTGCAGGTAGTTGGTTACCAGGTTGTCGGCAGCGGTATGGACGCACATCAGCGGCAGGTCAAGCAGCCGCGCCGCATCTATCGCCCGGAAGTGGTTGAGCGGCATCAGCCCCCGCTTCACTTCGCTGATCCGCGAAGCCATTATCCCTTCCGCCACGTTGATGGGGACCCCGAAGTAGGCGAGCACGTCTTCCTGGAGGTGCATCACTTCGTAAAGCGCCGCCAGCGCCCGCCCCTCAGGGTGGTGCGCGATGATCAGATCGACCGGCTTACCTTTCGCCGCGAGCCGGTCAGCTAAGAGCACCTCCTGAACCTCCACGTCGATCCCGACCAGGACCCGCCGCACCTCTTTTTCTGGATCGCCGTAAAGGATGCGGGTATCGCTGTAAGGATTGGTCAGTTTCTCCAGATCGTAATCCTCTTTCTCGTCCTCCTTGAGTTCCTCGTAGCGTTCCCGCTCCTTAGCTAAAAGGGCCCGGACCGCTTCCTCGCCCCGCGGATCGCGGCTGATCCCCATCTCTACGGCAAGCGCATAAATCTCTTTGATCTTCACCGACTTTACCCCCTTAAGTTACTTGGCGCCGGAAGGCGCGACCTGGCGAACCGGCAACCGGCCCCGCCGCAAGGACTCTCCTGCCTGCCTCCCGGTCTGCCGCTACTAAAGCTATTTTATCCTGAAGCTCGTGCTTCTAAGATTCGCGCCCAACCTCTTAATCCTTACCGGCCGCTCATCTTCCGGGTTCTCTCTTCGCTCTCGATCAGTTTCACTAAATTATCATACTCGTCCTTGAGCCGGAGATACTCGTCCGCGATATTAAGCGCTGCCGCCACCACGGCCTTGGTAAGCGGCACCCGTGCGTTCCGTATCCGGGCCTCCTTGATCTTCTGGCTGACGAAGCGCGCCACCCGCTCAATGTGTTCCGGAGGGGCATCACTTCTTAGGACATAAGGCTCGCCGGCGATTTCGACTTCCACCCGGTTCTCCTTTTCCGGCATATCCTTCCCTCCAATGTGGCGTTACGCAGATTTTCGCCACATTGGTTCAAATTCCTGCATCAGGAACGGAGAACCGCGCCAAACTCTTCCTGCAACCGTTCCACCACCAGACCGACGAGCCCGGTCACTTCCTCATCCGTGAGGGTGCGGTCATCCGCCCGGAAGAGCAGGGAGAAGGCGATACTTTTCGTTCCCGGAGGCAGCTTCGGCCCCTGATAAACATCAAAAACCTGGACGCTGCGCAAAAGGCCCCCCCCCGCCGCCTTAATTGTCGCCGCCAACCTCGCCGCTGGCAGGTGTTCGGGAACGATAACCGCAATGTCCCGCACAACTCCCGGAAAACGCGGCAATTCGGCGAAAACCACCGGCCGCTGCGCCGCCCTCAGGGCCACGACATCGAATTCCGCGACCACCACCCGCCGGGGGAGGTCGTAAGCTCTGGCAACCTCCGGGTGGATTTCGCCCATAAAGCCGAGTGGTTCGCCGCCGGCCAGAACACGTGCCGCGCGCCCCGGATGAAGTGACGGGTGGTCTTTGAGCGGCTCGAACACCTGATCCGCAATCCCTAGCCCCTTAAAAAGAGCAGCAGCGACGCCCTTCAGGAAAAAGAAGTCGAACTCCCGCGGTGGAAATTCCCAGCCGCGCGGCTCCTTTCCCGTAACCGCCAGTCCGAGTTTGAGCCGTTCTTCTGGCAGCGCCGCCGCGCCCTGCGGGTAAAAGACCCGCCCCACTTCGAAAATGGCCACGTCGTCCACCCGCCGCGCCAGATTCCGGGCCAGCACCGCCAAAAGCCCCGGGAGAAGCGTGGTGCGCAGCACCGACTGCTCCTCGCTAATCGGGTTCTTGAGCGTGATGACCCGGCGAAGGGGATCGTCAGGCGCCAAGCGCAACCGGTCAAAAGAGGCGGGGTGGATGAAGCTGTAGCTAATCACCTCGCTCAACCCCAAGCCGCAAAGAAGGTGGCGCAGCCGCTGCACAAAAGCCTCTTCCGGCGGCCGCACTCCTGGGGTCGTCGCCCCGCAGGGCAGCGTCGGCGGGATCCGGTCGTAGCCGTAAAGCCGGGCGACTTCTTCGACAATATCTTCCTCGAGCGCCACGTCGGGACGGAAGCTCGGCACGGAAACGACCCACTGGGACCCGTTCGCGCGAATCCCGAAACCGAGGCGGCCAAGACCGGCCAGCGCCTCTTCCTGCGGTACCGCCACTCCCAGGACCGCCGCTATCTTTTCTGGCCGGACGACCACCGTACGCGGCTCAGGCGGCGCCGGATAGTTATCCACCACCCCGGGAACCGCCCGGCCCGCCCCGATTTTTTCTATTAGTAAGGCCATCCGGTCCGCCGCCCGGACCGGGCCTTCGATATCGACGCCCTTCTCAAAGCGCAGGGAAGCTTCCGAACGGAGCCCGAGCCTACGGGAGGTCCGCCTGATGCTGCGCGGGTTAAAGTTGGCCGCCTCTAATAGAACCGTTTTCGTAGCGGCAGTCACTTCTGTATCCAGCCCACCCATCACGCCGGCAATGGCCACCGCCCGCTCGGCATCGGCGATTACCAGGTCTTCCGGCGTAAGTTCCCGCTTTACCCCATCAAGCGAGACGAGTTCCTCGCCGGGCGCCGCCGGACGGACGATGATCTTCCTGCCGCGCAGCGTCTCGTAGTCAAAAGCGTGTAGCGGCTGCCCGAGCTCGAGCATGACGTAGTTAGTAAGGTCTACCACGTTGTTGATCGGCCGCATCCCGGCCAGGCGCAGCCGCACCTGCATCCAAAGCGGTGAAGGGCCGATACACACTTCGCTGAAAACCCGGGCCGCGTAGCGCCCGCAGAGCGCCGGGTCCACAATCTCCACGCTGATATAGTCGGCCGCCGCGTCACCCGCGGCAGAGAGGACCGGAGGAGATTGGAGTTCTGTGTCTAAAATTGCCGCTACTTCCCGCGCCACGCCAAAGACCGAAAGGCAGTCGCCCCGGTTCGGCGTGAGATCCAGCTCCAAAACCGTCTCCGGCAACCCCAACAAATGGCAGATATCCTGGCCCACCGGCGTTCCCGGCGGCAGGATCATGATTCCCGCCGAACGTTCCTCCAACCCTAATTCCGCTTCCGAACAGAGCATCCCCTCGGAGGTCACGCCGCGAAAGCGGGCCTTCTTCAAAACGGTGCCGTCGGCCAGCCGGGCGCCAGGCAGTGCCAGGGGAACCACCGCGCCGGGGAAGACATTCGGGGCGCCCGTAACCACCTCGCAGACGGCCCCGCCGTGCTCAACCTCGCAGATGCTGAGCCGGTCGGCATTCGGGTGGCGGCGCACTTCGCGGATCCGTGCCGTCACGATTCCTCTTAGCGCTTCTCCCACCCGCGTTACAGTATCCACCGGGATTCCGGCCGCCGTCAAACGGTCGGCCAGCTCTTCCGGGGCGACCGGGATTGCGACGAACTCCTTCAGCCAGTTGACAGGTACCCGCACGAAACTGCCTCCCTTGGCCAAATATGGTCGGAATTAAAATTGGGTTAAGAACCGCAGGTCGTTATCGAAAAAGAGCCGGATATCGTTGATGCCGTACTTCAGCATCGCAATACGCTCGATGCCCATCCCAAAAGCGAAGCCTCGGCATTGCTCCGGGTCGTAGCCCGAAACGGCCAGCACCCGCGGGTGAACCATCCCCGCCCCGAGGATCTCCAGCCACCCGGTATGCTTACAGAGGCGGCAACCCTCACCGCCGCAAATCACGCAGGAAATATCCACCTCCGCACTCGGTTCGGTGAAAGGGAAATAGCTCGGGCGGAGCCGCAACCGCGTCTGGGGCCCGAACATCTCCCGGGCAAAGGTAAGCAGCACCCCTTTCAGGTCGCTGAAGCGGATCTTCGTATCCACGGCAAGCCCTTCAACCTGGTGAAACATCGGCGAGTGGGTGGCGTCGTCGTCCCGGCGGTAAACCTTTCCGGGGGCGATGATTTTGACCGGAAGCTGTGGTGCAAGCCGCTCGAGCGTCCGCACCTGCACCGGCGAAGTGTGGGTGCGCAGGAGGACCTCCTCGCTGATGAAGAAGGTGTCCTGCATGTCGCGGGCCGGGTGGTCCTTGGGCAGGTTCAACGCCTCGAAGTTGTAATAGTCGAGCTCGACCTCGGGTCCCTGAACGATACTGAAACCAAGACCTAAAAAGATCGCTTCAATCTCTTCGCGGACAATGTTGAGCGGGTGCCGGGACCCCAAAAGCACCGGACGCCCCGGCAGGGTAACGTCCACCGCTTCCGCCTCGAGACGCCGGAGCAACTCTTTCTCCCGCAGGACCGCCGCCCGCGCGGCGAGCGCCTCCTCGAGCTCTTCCTTGATTTTGTTAGCCTGCTGGCCGATAGCCGGCCTCTCAACAGCCGGTAAAGCTCCCATACGGCGCAGGATCTGCGTCAGCTTGCCCCTGCGTCCCAGAAAGCGCACCCTAACCGCTTCGATTTCCTCCAGGCTCTCCGCCGCGGCCACCGCCCGCTTAGCCTCCATCCCAATCTTTTCTAACTCCCCGAGCACTGCCAACCCTCCTACCTGGCGCCCGCCGCCCGAACTTTCGCCGCAGGCGGTCAAAAGGCGCTTTTCCCCAGAAGGCAATCAAAAGGCATCTTACATAATTTTAGCTTTAACGGCCTCATTTGTAAAACAAAAAAGCCCTTGCCCGCAAAAATGGGCAAGAGCCTCACTATCTTGCGCTCCTTCTACAGGACGAAACCTTACCAGTTGGTCTTCTGCCGTTTCCTTACCGCAACACCTCAGTGGACTGCAAGCCTCCGGTATAAAACGTAAGCGCGGATCGATCCCGTCCTTTCAAAGAGTCTCCAAAAAAACTCGGCGGTCCAGAACATCGGCTCACAACCTTTCGAAGACTTTTTGGAGCCCCTCGCTCAAATTATAACATACGGCCGTCCCGAAAACAAGGAAGGCCTTGCTGCCAAAATTTTT
>NZ_JBRAIN010000050.1:0-13147 GCF_052743955.1 Thermodesulfitimonas sp. | reverse complement strand
GGACGTCTGGTCGGCGCGGTGACCCACGTTTTTATCAGCACGCCAGAGAAGGGTTACGGTATCTTCGCGGAGCGGATGGCGCGGGCGTGCGGCCTGCTTGTCTTCCCAGAGACAAAGGCGACATTTTTCGATAAGTTTGGCCCCTCTTTATTAAAAGCTGTTGTAAAATATTAAAGAAAAGAATAAGGCGGTTACAAAAATATCCAATTCGAAAGTTTTTTACGCGGGAATAGCAGGATATTTTTGACTGCTGCAGAATTTAGTGATTTACCAGTAAGGTTAATTAGCTGATAGAAGGGGGCATTTAACTTTGAGCAGACTGGTCCGCATTTTCGTGGCCGACGATAACCGGGAGTTCTGTGAGTTGTTGAAGGACTATCTGAGTCAGCAACCCGATTTTGAGCTGGTTGGCGTGGCTTATAACGGGTTGGAAGCAATCCAGTTGATTGAAGAAACCCGGCCCGATGTGGTGATCCTCGACATCATCATGCCCCATTTGGACGGGATAGGCGTGCTGGAGAAGTTTGCTAGCAGCACCGCCACCTACCGCCCCAAGTTCATTGTGCTGACGGCGCTAGGGCAGGAGACGGTGACCCAGCGCGCGGTGGAATTAGGGGCCGACTATTACGTGGTTAAACCCTTTAACTTCAGCGTCCTAGCGAACCGGATTAAGCAACTGGGCGACGGCACGGTGACTACTACTCCCTTCATTGCCCCAACGAAACCGCGCAACCTTGACGTGGCGGTTACCAATATCATCCACGAGATTGGCGTCCCGGCGCACATCAAAGGCTACCACTACCTGCGGGACGCGATCCTGATGGTTGTAGAGGAGATAAATCTGCTTGGCGGTATTACCAAAGAGCTCTACCCGATGATCGCCCAGAAGTACAACACCACTCCCAGCCGGGTTGAGCGGGCGATCAGGCACGCTATTAAGCTGGCTTGGGACCGGGGAAATATGGAGGCGATCTCTAAGTTTTTTGGCTACACGGTCAACATGGCTAAAGGTAAACCGACCAACTCTGAGTTTATTGCGATGATCGCTGATAAGCTACGGCTGGAATCAAGGGTGAGTTGATCAAGAAGAGGCCTGACCAGTTGGTCAGGTCTTTTAAGTTGGTTTTAAGCGGCGCGCTGGCTGCTCAAAGTTGGGGCGTTGCAGGGTTTCTCTTTGCGAGGGTGAGTCCTTCAGACCTCTTGCTTTAGTGCGTTAACAGGTTCCAGAACGCATATCTTGAATAGAGCGGGCCTGTCCTTGACTTGGCAGCTAAAAGATTTATACTGGTTTATAATACGGTAAGGTGGCGGAAGAATGGTTATCAGAGGCCGAGCACGCGTTGACCGGCGCACGAAGAACCTGGTGCGGCGCTTGCAACCGGGCGAAATTGCGATAATTAGTCATGGGGGCATCGATAAGCTTGCGGCGCAGGGGTTGATCGAAACGCGCTGCCGGCTGGTGCTTAACGCAGAAAAATCGCTTTCGCCCGATTACCCGAACGAGGGGCCCTTAATGCTTCTTGATGCCGGCATTCCTATTATCGATGCCCTTGGTCCGGCGGTAATGGAAATTCCGGAAGGAGCAGAGGTAGAAGTAGAGGTTACGGAAGGGGCGGTATTCCTAAACGGCGCCTTGGTTGCCCGCGGTGAGCTATTGGTTCGGGAAAAAGTCCTTGCAGGTATGGCTGCGGCGAAAGAGCGCCTTGGTGAGGTATTAGTACGGTTTGTAGATAACACCCTCGCCTACGCCCGAAAAGAAGTCGATCTGATTACCGGGGCGGTGCCTGTGCCGCCCCTCAAAACGCGGCTCGAGGGCCGGCACGCCTTGGTAGTGGTGCGGGGGTTCAATTACAAAGAGGACCTGCAGGCGATCCGCCCCTATATCAACGAGATGCGGCCGGTTCTGATCGGGGTTGACGGTGGCGCGGACGCGCTGCGGGAGTTCGGCTACCGCCCGGATATCGTGATCGGCGATATGGATAGTGTAAGCGACCAGGCGCTGCGGGAGGCTCGGGACGTGGTGGTGCACGCCTACCCGAACGGGGAGGCGCCGGGGTTGAAAAAGGTTCAAGAATTAGGCATTCCTGCCGTCACTCTACCGCTTGCCGGAACAAGTGAAGATGTAGCCGTGTTGTTGGCGTACGAAAAGGGAGCACGGTTAATTGTTGCCGTAGGTACCCATTCTAACGCTCTCGATTTCCTGGAAAAAGGGCGCCGCGGGATGGGGAGCACTTTTTTGGTGCGGCTCAAGGTGGGCGCGATCCTGGTTGACGCCAAGGGGGTTTCGCAGCTCTACCGGAGCCGGGTTAAATTCCGCTACTTGGCCCAGGTAGTGGCAGCTGCTCTTTTACCCTTTGCCGCCGTGGCGATAATTTCCCCTTCGATCCGGCAGCTGCTGAGGCTGATCCTCATCCAGTTCCGGGTTTTGCTCGGGCTATAAATCAAAGGAGAGTCAGGCGTTGATTATCGACATCCGCTACCACATCATCACCCTGGTTGCGGTTTTCTTGATGCTGGGGCTCGGGATTCTTATCGGCACTACCATGGTAGGGAACGAGGCGCTAACGAAACAACAGGAACAGCTGGCTGACCGTTTAGAGAAGCAGCTCAACGTTCTCCGGCTGGAAAACGTAAAGGTTCAGGAGCGCTGCGAGCGGGTAGAGGCAGAAAACGCCGCACTAACGGCTTTTGCGCGGGAGGTTATTCCCTTCGCGATTGCTGGACGGCTCCGGAACGTTCGGGTAGCTGTTCTTGAGCTCGGGGGCCCGGCATCGCCAGAACTTTTAAACGATTTAAAGACGGCTGGCGCTGCGGTGGGACCGGTGGTGACTTTGGTTAAAGGTTTTGATGTTACCAGTGCGGCTTCCAAAATTAGCGCGGACCTGGGCTGGGCGGAAAAGGATCCTACGGCGGTGAGCGACCGCCTTGCCAATGAGCTAGGCCGAGCTGTGGCTACCGGCCAAAATCCGACTCTGGTACGCTATCTTGCGGAGCAACGGCTTATCAGAGTTACCGGCGACTTTACGCTACCGGTTCAGGCCGGTGTCGTTATCGGTGATTTTGGGGAGGAACGCGGCGTTCGTGCCGGAAGGTTTGATCTTGCGCTGCTTGACGGTTTGGTGAGGGAAGGCGTAACGGTGGTTGCCGTTGGTGCCGGGGCAGAAGCGGGAAAAGGTATTGATGAATACCAGAAGCGGAAAATAAGTGTTGTAGCGGATGGCGAAACGCCCTGGGGGCGGGTCGGGTTGATTTTGGCACTTTCGGGTTACCCAGGCCTTTACGGCGGTAACACCGACGAAAAGCATTTCCTACCGCCATATCCCGCTGGGGGAACCAGATGAAGCGGGTTTCGGTGGTTATTCCGGCTCACAACGAGGCGGCGCGTATTGCGGCTACGGTCCGCGCGGTGCGCGAGCTTCCCGAGGTGGGCGAAGTTATCGTGGTTGACGATGCTTCGAGCGACGAAACGGCGGCGCTGGCAGAGAAGGCGGGGGCGAAGGTGTTACGCTTATCTGCCAACCGGGGAAAGGGCGCTGCTTTAAACGAAGGCGTGGCCGGCGCAAGGGGCGACGTGGTGGTGTTGCTCGATGCAGACCTGGGGGAATCGGCCCGGGAGGCGCGGGCGCTGATCCTCCCGGTTTTGCGGGGTGAAGTGGATATGACGGTGGCCCGTTTCCCTTCTACCGGGAAGAGGGCAGGCTTCGGGCTGGTCAAAAGGCTGGCGCGAGCGGGCATCCGTTATTTTACCGGGTTAGAAGTCAGCGCGCCCTTATCTGGACAGCGCGCCCTGTCGCGGGAGGTGCTGCGGGGGGTACTGCCGTTTGCCCGGGGCTACGGCGTTGAGGTAGCGCTCACCATCAGAGCGGCCCGGAAAGGGTTTCGGATTAAGGAAATCCCGGTTACGATGTACCACCGGGAGACGGGCCGGAATCTCGGCGGTTTTATCCACCGGGGCCGCCAGTTCCGCGATGTGCTTTTTACGCTAGGCCGCCTTTTCTTCGAATTGCGGCGGACAAGTAAGGAGAGCGGCTGAATGGAAGCGTGGCTTCTCCCAGTGGCTTTGCTGGCTGGCTTTGCGTGCGCGTGGGCAGGCTACGGGCCTTTCATACGCCTTCTCGAGCGCGGCGGCGCGGTGCGGCCCAATTACCGGGGGCAGGCGATACCTGTAGGTGCGGGGGTACTCTTCTTTTTTGCGGTCCTGCCGCCGGTTCTCGCGGGCTTTCTTTTCTGCCCCGGGTGGCTACCGCCAGAAAAGACGGTGGGCTTCCTTTTTTTGCTGGCGTTGACCACTCTAGTGGGGGTCATTGACGATGCCTGGGGCTCGCGGGCGGTATCGGGGCTTAAGGGACACTTTCGCCAGCTTCTGCGCGGTGAGCTGACCACGGGGGCGCTAAAGGCTTTGGCAGTAGGGGCCGGTAGTCTGACCGTTTTTCTCCCGCGCGCGAGGCTGGGGGAGGCCCTGCTCAACGCGGCGGTAGTGGCCCTAACGGTTAACGCGATGAACCTCTTTGACCTCCGACCAGGCCGGGCGGGGAAAGTTTTTTTATTGGCCGCTGCCGCCCTCACCTGGGTGGCCTGGGGGCGGGAGGAGTTGCTTTTTCTCTGGCTGGTCTGCGGGGCGTTGCTAGCGTTTCTACCCCGCGATCTCGCGGCGCGGGCGATGATGGGCGATGCCGGCTCTAATTCTTTGGGTGCGGTGCTCGGACTGACGGCCGCCTGGGGCTGTGATGTAGTGGTGCTGGCGGGTGTGCTGGGGGGGCTTATTCTGCTTCACCTTCTGACGGAGCGTTACTCACTCACGGAGATTATCACCCGCAACCGGGTGCTCAATTTTTTGGACCGCCTGGGGCAGCGGGATTGAAGGCGAAGGGTTGGTGGCGAAGGTCACCTTGGAGATACTTAACGAAACAGCGGGTAGGATCAACATTTTCGCCGGACCGCTGGGCAGCGGGAAGACAACCGTAGCCGTAAACGTGGCCTGCTACCTGGCGCAGCAACGAAAGACGGCACGCAAGCCGGGGGAGGATGCGGTTCTCCTGGTAGACCTCGATCTTATTAACCCCTTCCTCCGTTCGCGGGTGCTGCGGGAGGAACTCCAAAGACGCGGTATTACGGTGGTCTGTCCGCCAAAGGAGCTGGCGCAAGGGGACTTGCCGGCGCTGCCGGCCACCGTGAAGGGTGCGCTTGCCACCAACAGGCCGGTCGTCTTTGATGTCGGCGGTGATGGGATTGGGGCCACGGTGCTCGGGGCGTACCGGCCCTACCTCCCGGTAGGCGAATACCGCTTCTTTTTTGTGGTTAACACCCGGCGGCCCTTCATGGCCACGGCGGCGGAGATCTGTGCTGCGGTGCAAGAAGTAGCGGCGGCCGCGCGGCTGGACGTAGACTATCTGGTTAACGATACACACCTCGGCCCGGATACGTCTGCTGCGGTGGTGCTGGAAGGTTTATCGGTTGTCCAGGAAGCGAGCGCCCGGCTTGGGATTCCGGTGGCCTTCACCGCGGCTGCGGCCCACCTGGCGGCGGTGGTAGGTGGCGTGGCGGGGCGGGTGCTTCCGCTCGAAATCTTCCTGCGCCTGCCCTGGACGTGAGGTGGGGTGCGCAGCCTGCTGGAGCCTGCAAAAGGTTTACTCTGAAGCCAACTTTTTCGACGGAGGAATTTCTATGCCCAAGGTCACTTTCAACATGGAACGGTGCAAAGGTTGCGAGCTTTGTGTCAGCGTCTGCCCCAAAAAGATCATCGTCCTCTCTCCGGAGATCAACGCGCAGGGTTTTCATCCGGCGACGGTTAGCGACCTGAGCAAGTGTACCGGCTGCGGGTTCTGTTTTTACATCTGCCCGGATCTGGCAGTAACGGTGGTGCGGGAGAGGAGAGCGGCCAATGGATAGGGTTTTAATGAAGGGAAACGAGGCTTTCGGTGAAGGTGCGGTGCGGGCTGGCTGCCGGTTCTTCTTCGGCTACCCGATAACGCCCCAGAGTGAGATCCCTCACTATTTGGCACGGCGGCTACCCCAGGTCGGCGGTGTTTACTTGCAGGCGGAGAGCGAGCTGGCCGCCATTAACATGGTTTATGGCGCGGCGGCTGCCGGCGCCCGGGTGATGACCTCGTCTTCGAGTCCCGGGATTAGTCTGATGCAGGAGGGCATTTCTTATATCGCGTGTGCCGAGCTTCCCTGCGTTATTGTGAACATCATGCGCGGGGGGCCGGGGTTGGGGAATATCGCCCCCGCCCAGGGGGATTATTTCCAGGCGGTAAAGGGTGGCGGGCACGGGGATTACCGGTTGCTTGTGCTGGCGCCAGCTTCGGTCCAGGAGGTTATCGACCTTATGGCGCTCGCCTTCGACTTAGCAGATAAGTACCGCAATCCGGTGATGGTGGTGGGCGACGGCATTTTGGGCCAGATGATGGAGCCTGTGGTGCTTGGTCCCCTGCCAGCGGTGAGCCTGCCACCAAAGCCCTGGGCAACTACCGGTATGCTGGGCCGTAAGGTGCGTAATATTGTAAACTCGCTCTATATCGAGCCGGAAGAGATGGAAAAGGTGAACCTGCGGCTTCAAGAAAAGTACCGCCGGATGGCAGACGAAGAAAAGCGCTGGGAAGAGTACCAGGTTGAGGATGCGAGACTGGTCCTGGTGGCCTTTGGGATGGTGGCCAGAATCGCGAAAGCGGTAGTGGACAGGCTCCGGGCGGCGGGTATTCCGGCGGGTCTTATCCGGCCAGTGACCATTTACCCCTTCCCCGATATTCCGCTGGCGCGGGCGGTGGAGAAGGCGCAGGCTTTTCTGGTGGTGGAGATGAATGCCGGGCAGATGGTGGAGGATGTGCGGTTAGCCGTTTGCGGGCGCCGGCCAGTTTATTTCTACGGCCGCACCGGGGGTATGCTCACAACGGCGGCCGAGGTGCTAGGAGAGGCTAAGGCTATATGGGAGGGGTTGCGGTAATGATGGTTTACTTGAAGCCAACGGTGGGGCTTACGGGCAAGCCCTTTCACTACTGCCCGGGATGCACCCACGGGATCATCCACCGTCTGGTGGCCGAGGCGCTGGTGGAACTCGGGGTGCTGGAGCGAACGGTCGGCATCTGCCCCGTGGGGTGCGCCGTTTTTGCCTACGAGTACTTTAACTGCGACATGATTGAGGCGGCGCATGGCCGGGCACCAGCGGTGGCCACCGGGGTGAAAAGGGTTTTGCCGGACCGGGTCGTTTTTACCTACCAGGGGGACGGTGATCTTGCGGCTATCGGCACGGCAGAGGTTGTTCACGCCGCCGCGCGGGGCGAAAAGATTACCACGGTCTTCATCAATAATGCGGTTTACGGCATGACTGGTGGCCAGATGGCGCCCACGACGCTGGTGGGCCAGAAAACGACCACCACCCCTTTCGGGCGGCAGCCAGCAGAGGCGGGTTACCCCCTAAAGGTGGCGGAAATGATCGCCACCATTGATGGGGCGGCGTTCGTCGCCCGGGTGGCGGTGAACAGCCCCAAGAACATCCTGCGCGCCAAGCAGGCGATTTTACGGGCCTTTAAGGTCCAGCTTGCGGGGCGCGGCTTTTCGCTCGTGGAGGTCCTTTCAACCTGCCCGACCAACTGGGGCCTGAGCCCTCCTGAAGCACTTAAATGGGTGGAAGAGAAGATGATCCCGGTTTTTCCGCTCGGGGAGTTCAAAGTGCCGGAGGGGGAAGGATAATGTTGGCGGAGGTTCTTCTGGCGGGTTTTGGCGGGCAGGGCATCCTTTCTACCGGGATGCTTCTCGCTTACGCGGCAATGACTGAGGGCCTAAACGTAGCGTGGATACCCTCCTATGGCCCGGAGATGCGGGGCGGTACGGCGAACTGCGGGGTGACCATTGCCGACGGCCCCATAAGTTCGCCCCTGGTGGTGGAGCCGGATACACTTATCGCGATGAATCAGCCCTCCCTGGATAAGTTTACGCCGGCGGTGAAGCCGGGCGGGCTCATCATCTATAACGCTTCCCTTATCAACCGACCGCCCCGGCGGGAGGACGTACGGATGCTTGCGGTGCGGGCAAACGAATTTGCGGAGAAATTAGGTAACGTCAGGGTGGCCTGTAACGTGATGCTAGGAGCCTACCTGGCGATCTGTAGGATAGTTTCGCTTCAAAGCGCGGTGGCGGCGTTGCCGAAGGTCCTGCCGCCCCACCGGCACAACCTGATTACGGTTAACAAGGAGGCGCTAGCGGCGGGAGCGAAGCTGGCGGGTGCGACAACCGGCGGTGCGACCGGGGAGGTGCCCCAAGCAGAAGCTTGATAGCTGGCGGGAAAGGGGGTCGCGTCGTGGTAGACAGAGAACGGTTACTTAACGAGTTTTTAGAGCTTGTGCGGATCGATAGCGTATCGGGGCGGGAACGGCGGCTCAGTGAGCTTTTAAAGGATAGGCTGGCAGATTTAGGTTTAACCGTTACTGAAGATGGCGCTGGAGGGGGAAAAGAAGGTGCGGGAAACGTTATTGCCCATCTCCCCGGCAGGGTCTCGGGACCGCACCTCCTTTTCTGCGCCCATATGGATACTGTGGAACCAGGAGTGGGAATCGAACCGGTTGTTGGGGCCGACGGCATTATTCGCGCGGCGAGGGAAACGATCTTGGCTGCCGATGACAAGGCCGGGATTACCGCCATTTTAGAGGCGCTGCGGTGGGTGGTAGCCGCGAAGCCCGAGCACCCGCCGCTTACGGTGGTATTTACCGTTTGCGAAGAAACAGGGCTTTTGGGAGCAAAGGCGCTTGATGCTTCGCTCCGGGCGGATTTAGGCTTCGTTCTGGACGCCACCGGACGACCGGGCGAAGTGGTGGTTCGTGCGCCTTCGCAGGATAAGATTACGGCTACGGTGTACGGGCGAGCCGCCCACGCCGGCGTCAACCCGGAAGCCGGGATAAACGCGATCTACGTTGCGGCGCGGGCGATCGCGGCGATGCCTTTGGGCCGGATCGATCCGGAAACTACCGCTAACATCGGCATCATCAGCGGCGGCAAGGCTGTGAATATCGTTCCCGATAATGTTTACCTCGAAGGAGAGGTCCGTAGCCTCAAAAGTGCGCGCCGGGCGGAGCATACCGCACTCCTCTGCCGGATCTTAGAGGAGACGGCGCGCGAGGCAGGGGCCCGGGCTGAGGTGCAGGTGGAGCTTCTTTACGAGGGTTTCGATCTTGGGGCGAGCGAGCCTGTGGTGCGTATCGTCCAGGAGGCGGCGCGCCGCTGCGGCCTGCAGCCGGTTTTGACGCAGACCGGTGGTGGTAGCGACGCTAATATCTTTAACGCCCGCGGGATTCCGACGGTGAACCTCGCCACGGGGATGGAGAAGGTCCATACCACTGAGGAGCAGATTGCGGTTACCGATTTGGTAAACCTTGCCCGGCTAGCAATAGCGATTATTTCCTGTGCCGGGGAGGTTTGGAACCAGTAGGCTTAAAAAGTGCACCGGCGGCGGGTGTATCGGGCGGGAGGTAACATGGTTGCAGGGGCAGGTGGTGTCTTTGCGATTTTTAAAGATGCACGGGTTAGGTAACGATTTTGTGGTGGTAAAGGCTGACAGCGTTCCGGAGCAGCCTGACACGCTGGCACGGGTCGTTTGCGACCGCCATTTCGGCGTGGGGGCGGACGGCCTGGTCTTCATCCTCCCTTCGGAGAGAGCCGACCTCCGGATGCGGATTTTCAATCCGGACGGATCGGAGGCGGAGATGTGCGGGAACGCAATTCGGTGTGTCGCCAAGTACGCCTATGAGTCCGGGATGGTAAGGAAAACGGCGCTGCGGGTGGAAACGGGTGCGGGAATCCTTGTGCCGCGGCTGCACCTCGCAGGGGAACGGGTGGCCACGGTGGAGGTCGACATGGGCGAGCCCATTCTCGAACGAGGAGCGATCCCAATGGATGGGCCGCCGGGACGCGTGATCAACGAGTTGCTGGCGGTGGCGGGGGAAAGTTTCCGGGTTACCGCGGTTTCCTTCGGGAACCCGCACTGCGTCATATTCGTTTCCGACGTGGCGGCGGTTGATCTTGCGGCGCTGGGCCCCAAAATCGAGCACCACCCGGCCTTCCCGCGGCGCACCAACGTGGAGTTCGTCCAGGTTCTCGACCCGGAACACCTCCGGGTGCGGGTCTGGGAGCGGGGCGCGGGCGCGACCCTCGCCTGCGGGACTGGCGCCTGCGCCGCCGCCGTGGCCGGCGCGCTCAACGGAGTTACAGGCCGTCAGGTGCGGGTGGGCCTCCCGGGCGGGGAGCTCTTCATTCGCTGGGCAGCGGATAACCACGTATACATGACCGGGCCGGCAGCAGCGGTCTTTGCCGGCGAGTGGCTGGGTGAGGGACCGGGCGGCTGAGCACGTCTTATGACCGCCCTCCAGACGCGCTGAAAGCAGATAAATTGGGGAAGGAGGCTTTCTTAGACTTGCCGGAAGTTGCCCAAAGAGTCAGGAATTTACCCCCCTACCTTTTCGCCCGCATCGAGCAGCTTATCGAGCAGAAAAAGGCGGCGGGCGTCGATGTGATCAGCCTGGGGATTGGCGATCCCGACCGGCCGACACCTGAGCATATCGTGGCGGAAGCCGGGCGGCAGCTTTATAACCCGGCGCACCACCAGTACCCTTCGTCGGTAGGAATGGCCGCCTTCCGCAAGGCGGTGGCCGACTGGTACGCCCGGCGTTTCGGGGTTGCGCTCGACCCTGGGAGCGAGGTCGTTTCGCTCATCGGCTCTAAAGAAGGAATCGCCCATATCGCCTGGTGTTACGTCAACCCGGGGGATACGGTGCTGGTTCCGGACCCGGGCTACCCGGTTTACGCGGGCGGGACCATCCTTGCCGGGGGCGAACCTTACCTCATGCCGCTGCTGCCCGAGAACGGGTTCCTGCCGCGCCTCGAAGATATTCCGACCGCGGTGGCGCGGCGCGCCAAGCTGTTGTTTCTTAACTACCCGAACAACCCGACGGCGGCGGTGGCGGGTCGGGACTTCTTCGCCGCGGTGGTCGCCTTCGCCCGGGAGTTTGATATCATCGTCTGCCACGATGCGGCCTACACGGAGATCGCTTACGACGGCTACCGGCCACCGAGCTTTTTAGAGGTGCCCGGAGCCAAAGAGGTGGGGATAGAGTTCGGCTCCGTCTCGAAGCCCTACAACATGACCGGCTGGCGCTGCGGTTGGGCGGTAGGCAAGGCGGATGTGGTTGAGGTCCTCGGGCGGTTAAAGTCAAACATCGATTCCGGCGTTTTTCAGGTGGTGCAATGGGCGGCGATTGCCGGGCTTAGTGGGCCGCAGGATTGTTTAGCCGCGACAAACGCTCTTTACAAGGAGCGGCGTGATATCGCGGTAGCCGCGCTGCGGGAGATGGGTTGGGAGATTACTCCGCCCCGGGCGACTTTCTACCTGTGGCTTCCGGTACCCCGGGGCTATACCGCGGAATCCTTTGCGGAGCACCTGATCGAGGGGGCGGGCGTGGTGGTCACGCCCGGGACGGGCTACGGAAAGTACGGCGCCGGTTACTTCCGGATTTCCCTTACCCTGCCTACCGAGCGCCTGCAGGAAGCCCTCGGGCGGATGAAACAACTCTTGGGTAGGGTAACTTTTTAGCCGGAGGTGGTTCTGATGCGACTTTCACGGCGCGCGACGAAGATCAGTCCCTCGCCAACCCTATCGATTGACGCGCGGGCCAAAGAACTGGCGGCTGCGGGCGAAAAGATCATCAATTTCGGGGTGGGCGAGCCCGATTTCGACACGCCCGAGCATATCAAGGCGGCGGCCATTGAGGCCATGGCGCGGGGAATGACGCGTTACACCCCGGTTGCGGGCACTCTTGAGCTCCGGCAGGCGATCTGCGCCAAACTGTTGCGAGAAAACGGCCTTTCCTACAGTCCGGCCGAAGTCGTGGTTTCCTGCGGGGCCAAACACTCCCTTTACAACGCCCTGCAGGTCCTTGTGGACGAAGGAGACGAAGTGATCGTCCCGGCGCCTTACTGGGTAAGTTACGTGGAGCAAGTGAAGCTTGCCGGAGCCGAGCCGGTGGTTGTGGCCACCCGGCCGGAGAACGACTTCAAGCTGACGCCCGCAGAGCTTGCGGCCGCCATAACGCCGCGGACGCGCCTTTTGATCCTTAACAGCCCCTCGAATCCGACGGGGAGCGTTTATACCGCGGCGGAGCTCCAGGCGCTCGCGGCAGTGGTGGTAGATGCGGGCATCTGGGTTCTTTCCGATGAAATTTACGAAAAACTTATCTACGACGGGGCAAAACACGTAAGCATCGCCAGCCTTGGCCCGGAGGTTAAGGCGCGGACGGTGGTCGTAAATGGCGTTTCCAAAGCCTACGCGATGACTGGCTGGCGGATCGGCTACGCGGCTGCGCCGGCCGCAGTGGCGAAGGCGATGGCGGACCTGCAAAGCCACAGCACCTCCAACCCGACCTCCATCGCCCAGGCGGCGGCGGTGGCGGCGCTTAACGGTCCGCAAGAGCCGGTTAGCGCGATGGTCGCGGCTTTTGCCGCCCGGCGGGAGTACATCCTCAATCGCCTCAACACGCTGCCGGATGTCCGGTGCCGGAAGCCGGCCGGGGCGTTTTACGTTTTCCTGGACGTTTCTGCCTACTTTGGCCGGAGCTTCAGAGGTAAGGTAGTGGAAAGCGCGACTGATCTAGCAACGCTTCTGCTGGAAGAGGCGAAGGTCGCGGTGGTGCCAGGGGCAGCCTTCGGTGATGACCGCTTCCTCCGTTTTTCTTACGCCACCTCTCGCGAGAACATTGCTGCGGGAATGGATCGCCTAGCCTCCGTACTCGCCTCTTTCGCCTAATAATACAAAGAGGCGGGAATAGACTTCTCTCTGGCACAAATCCCGGCGGCCGCCGGGATTTTTACGCGCTGTAACACCCTGGTAGCACTAGCATAGATTGGTAACAAAGGGGTTGAGGGAGGAGGCTTCAACGTTCTTTATAACGGGAGGCAGCCTGAAGTATCGGGCGGCTGCGAGGGGGTAAGGCAGCAAAAAAACAGGTAATTCAGAGGCGGCGCGTACGCGCCAGCTGAAGCCCGAAGGGGCTGCGGGTTCGTCAGAACCCGGAGGGGGCCCCTTTTTCTTTTTTTGTAACCGTTTTCCGCAACTTGTGAGGGGGAGAGGATAATGGCGCTGATCAAAACGGAAGTGGTGGTTGGT